>DRJH01000111.1 GCA_011052285.1 Gammaproteobacteria bacterium | reverse complement strand
TTCCAGTCCCGGATATTGATATCCTCATCGGTGACAATGACAAACTTGGTATAGGTAAACTGGCGCAGTGATGACCAGATGCCGAACATCACCCGCCGGGCATGCCCAGGATATTGTTTGCGGATGCTAACCAGGGCCATGCGATAGGAACAGGCTTCCGGTGGTAGATAAAAATCCTGAATTTCCGGAAACTGGCCTTGCAGCAGTGGCAAATAGATTTCGTTAAAAGCCGAAGCCATGACCGAGGGTTCGTCATAGGGTGGCCGACCCATATAGGTAGCGGTATACAGCGGCTGGTGGCGGCGGGTGATGCGTTGCACAGTAAAGACCGGGAAACGCTGCACCGAGTTGTAATAGCCGGTATGGTCACCAAATGGCCCTTCCTCGGCTTCATCACCGGGCTCGATAAAGCCTTCCAGCACAATCTCGGCCGCTGCCGGCACCTCCAGATCATGGCTGATACATTTCACCAGTTCCGTGCTGGACCCACGCAACAGGCCGGCAAACTGGTATTCGGACACGGTGTCGGGAATAGGCGCGACGGCAGCCAGCGTGGTCGCCGGATCGGCACCGATGATGACCGCGATCGGGAAATGCTGACCGGGATGAGCCTGCTGAAAAGCGCGAAAGTCCGTGGCCCCGCCGCGATGGTGCAACCAGCGCATAATCAGGCGGTTGCGACCAATGACCTGCTGCCGGTAGACCGCGACATTCTGCCGGGCCTGATGCGGGCCTTTGGTGACCACCAGGCCATAGGTAATAAGTTTACCAACATCTTCCGGCCAACAGGTTTGTATGGGTAGCTCAGACAAATCGACCTCATCACCCGAGATCACGACTTCCTGAACCGATGCCTGTTGCAGATGCCGCGGCCGCAGACCCTTAAGGCGGCGAAATTTTGGCAAGCCACGAATCGCTGCCCCGAGGCTGTCCGGCAACCCCGGTTCCCGCAAAAAAGCCAGCTCCTTGCCGATTTCGCGCAGTTCACTCGAGTCCTGTATCCCCAGCGCAGTCAGTACTCGTTGCCGGTGACCAAACAAGTTGCCGACCATGGGTATACGATAGCCTTTGGGGTGTTCGAACAACAGGGCCGGGCCGGATTTTTTCAGCGCCCTAAGGCACACCTCTGTGACTTCAAGGTCTGGGTCGATTTCAGCACTAACCCGCTGCAGCTGGCCGCTGCGCTCCAGGCTTTCCAGAAAATCACGCAGACTTTTATAGCTCATAATGCTACCCGCGGTATAGACAGGGCATCCATGCCGGCACCACCATACCAATAGCCGTCACAGGCATCGACCGGATAGACATCGGCCAACCGCTCACTGGCGACGGCCAAATCAAGGCCCTGTTGCAGAACATCGTGGAATGTGGAAACAATTGTTGCCATATGTGCAGCCTGTGGACTGATGCGGGCGATATCTACACCGAGTTTACGCATATCGGTCAGTGCCGAGAGCAGGTTGCAGGTGCTGGCAGACTGGGTCTGGATACCGTTCAGAGTCAAAAAGGGCTGGCCCTCCCGGGTCGACAACAGCAGGCCATCGGGATGATCCAGGCAACGAAAGGCACAGGCATCTTTGGGTAGATCATAATGGCGCGCGGTATAACAGCGTGCAGAATAGGCCAAGGGTAAACGGCCGTAGACGAGGACCTCTGTTTCCACTTGATCCGGACGCTTAGCTTGCATATCAGCCAGGGTTTCACGGGACAACTCCACCGGCAGAACCCAGCGTTTGAGACCACAGTCGACCAGTTTTGCCAGGGTGCGGTCGTTGTAGATATTGATACCGGGACCGGTGATAAAAGGCCGACCTTCGAGCAATGCTACCGCCGCCATGTCATTGGCTTCAATACAGTAGTCCTGCTGCTGACAAAGCCGCTTGACCGCACCGAGTTCCGAGCCCGCCTCCAGCAAGGTCATGGTCGACAACACCACTTCCTTGCCGGCCTGCTGCAGCTTGCCGGCCAGGACCAACCAGTCATCCAGCCCCAGTTCACGGCGCTTGGCGCACACTGTTTCACCGAGATAGATGATATCTATCGGCTGTGTGACTATCCAGTCATAGAATTCGAGCATCTTTGACCGGGGCCAGTAATACTGAATCGGGCCGATAGACAGTTTCATTGACAACCCCGGAGAAATTATTGCCAGGGCCGATCGTAAGCCCCGAGCGTGGTCTGGGCACCTTCGGAGACCGCGGCCAATGCCGCCATCCAGTCCGGTTCGGGTTGATAGTGCTGCGGATCACGCGTACAGGCATCGAGCGCAGCCCGCAACACCCGGGTAACCCGACCAACATAGGCCGGACTGCGTTGCCGGCCTTCGATCTTGATCGCCGATACGCCGATGCTTTGCAGTTGCGGCAAAATACCGAGCGTATTTAAACTGACCGGCTCTTCGATGGCATACCCGGTTTTTCCGGCCACTTCAAAACGACCCTTGCACAGGGTCGGATAGCCGGTATTTTCGCCTTCCGCATAGCGGTCGATGAGGACATGGTTGAGGCGGGTCTCGAGTCCTTCTGCGGTGTCCTGCCAGACCACATCCTTGGCTGGCGAACAGGCGCCATAGGTGTTCGGTGAGCAACCGGTAGCATAGGAAGACAGCAGACAACGACCCTCAACCATGACACAGAGGCTACCAAAACCGAACACCTCTATGGCCACCGGACTATTTTGCACCACCTGCTCAACCTGGCGTACCGATAAGACTCGCGGCAGCACCACCCGGCGAATACCAAAATGACGATGATAGAAGCGAATGGCCTGATCATTGGTGGCCGAACCCTGCACTGAAAGATGTAAGGGCAACTCCGGAAATTGGTTTGCTGTAAAATCCATGACCCCGATATCGGCACAAATCAGGGCATCCACCCCCAACCCGGCCGCCTGTTCAACAGCAGCTTGCCAACGCGACCAATTGGATGGTTGCGGATAAGTATTGATGGCCATGAACACCCGTACCCCATGATCATGAGCATAACGCAGACCATCATGTGCCGTTTTCGCAGTAAAATTCAGGCCGGCAAAATGCCGCGCATTGGTGTCATCACGCAAACCGAAATACACCGCGTTGGCACCATTGTCCACCGCAGCTTTGAGTGATTGCAAATTCCCCGCAGGGCAAACCAGTTCCATATCAAACTCTCTTAAAAAGTAAAAAAAGTAAAAAAGGGGTCAGAGCCCTTTTTTCTAATATACAACAAAAAAGGGCTCTGACCCCCTTTTTTACTGACCCCTTTTTTTAT
The DNA here is from genome assembly GCA_011052285.1 of Gammaproteobacteria bacterium. GTDB lineage: Bacteria > Pseudomonadota > Gammaproteobacteria > Arenicellales > DRJH01 > DRJH01. Next base: position 25,400 of record DRJH01000111.1, on the reverse strand, counting down.
TTTATAACAGACTTTCCGGATCCAAAAGATCAGCTATTGTTTCGCGACGACGAATGATGTGGAATTCTTTACCATCGACCAGTACTTCCGGTACCCGGGGTCGGGTGTTATAGTTTGAACTCATGGACATGCCATAAGCACCAGCAGAGCGGATGGCCAAGAGCTCACCCGCAGCGATAGCCAGCTGTCGATCAGCACCCAGTTTATCCCCGGTCTCACAGACCGGCCCCACCACATCGTAGGCGCGGGCAATCACTTTACTGCACCGATTAACCGGGACAATCTCCTGCCAGGCCTGGTATAGAGCCGGGCGAATGAGGTCATTCATGGCCGCATCGACGATGGCGAAATTTCTCAGCTCACCGGGCTTAAGGTATTCAATCCGGGTCAAGAGGATGCCGGCATTGCCGACAATGGCACGCCCAGGTTCAATATGTAATGCCAACTTGGGGTATTGACCTCGCAGTCGCTCCAGCATCACCTGGGCCAGTGCATCGGGCAAAGGTGGATTTTCCTGCTGATAGCGAATCCCCAGCCCTCCTCCCATATCCAGGTGCTGCAGCTCAATACCCAGGGTCGCCAGTTCCGCAACCAGTGCCAGCATACGCTCAAGGGCATCGAGAAAGGGAGGAATACTGGTTAGCTGGGAGCCAATATGGCAGGCAATACCCAGCACCCTGGTATGTTTGGCAGCTTGTTGATACAGTGCGCGTGCTGCCTCAACAGGGATACCAAATTTATTTTCCTTGAGCCCGGTGGCGATATAAGGATGCGTTTTGGGATCGACATCAGGATTCACCCGCAAGGCCACGGGGGCACGCATACCCAAGCTTGCGGCAATTTCGATAACCCGGTCAAGTTCAGCTTCCGACTCGATATTCAGGCAATGGATTCCGGCCAAAAGTGCTGCTCTGATCTCAACCGCAGTCTTGCCGACACCCGAGAACACAATGCGATTCGGGTCACCACCAGCACGCAAGACCCGCTCCAGTTCACCCCCGGACACGATATCAAATCCTGAACCCAGCCTGGCCAGCAATTGTAAAACTGCAAGGTTGGAATTGGCTTTTACCGCATAACAAATGGCGTGGGGATGCCCGTTCAGGGCATGCTCAAAAGCATACCAGTGGCGTTCAATGGTAGCCCTGGAATACACATAGCAGGGTGTGCCCACAGCCTCGGCAATCGCCTGACAGGCCACGCCTTCGGTCCAGAGCTGATCGCCTCGATAAAGAAAATGATCCACGATACCAACGACAGGAAGGGGCTACTGGGCTGGATCTTTTTTCTGCTCGTGTTGCTTGTCCGGCATATATAGTGGGCCTTTCTGACCACAGCCACTTAACCCCAGCACGGAAGTAACCAACATCAGTGACAATAGAGCTGCCAGGATCTGTCGATAAATTTTAGACATGACGTAATTCTCTTGGATGGGTACCGTAATTGAATTCCCGGCGGCTATCATACCGCAGACTAGGCACCCTTACTATCCAGAGTCTGTTGCAGGGCAACCCGGGCCCGCGCAATCGCCAGGCGAACCTGAGATGGAGCCGTGCCGCCGACATGCTTGCGGGCATTGACCGAACCCTCAAGTGACAGCACACCGAAAACATCTTCGCCGATATGTGCAGAAAAAGACTGCAAGGTCTCAAGGCTCAGTTCGTAGAGCTGTTTGTTGTTTTCCACCCCATAGCGAACCGCTTGGCCGACTACAGTATGGGCATCACGAAATGGTACACCCTTACGGACCAGGTATTCCGCCAGATCGGTGGCTGTAGAATAGCCTTGAGCTGCGGCCAAGCGCATATTCTCAACATGGAAACTCGCCTGGGCCAGCATTTCGGTCATCACCTTAAGACTCGTAACAACCGTTTCATAGGCATCAAAAAAAGGTTCTTTGTCTTCCTGGTTATCCCGGTTGTAGGCCAGTGGCTGACCCTTCATCAGCATGAGCATGGCCATTTGGTGGCCACAAACCCGGGCCGTCTTGCCACGGATCAGTTCTGCAACATCCGGATTTTTCTTCTGCGGCATAATGCTCGAACCGGTACAAAAGGTGTCCCCAAGATCCACAAACCGGTACTGTTCGGTCGACCAAAGCACCAACTCTTCAGCCATTCGTGACAGATGAATCATCACCAGACTCAGGTCAGCCATCGGTTCGATCACAAAATCCCGATCCGACACCGCATCGAGGGAATTATCACAGGGCCGATCAAAACCCAGTAGGTCTGAAGTCATCTGTCGATCAATGGCAAAACTGGTGCCGGCCAATGCGGCAGAGCCCAAAGGGCAGATATTGACCCGTACCCGGGCATCTTCGAAGCGCCGCTCATCCCTTTGCAGCATGGCCGCCCAAGCCAGCAAATAATGGCCCAACACCACTGGCTGTGCCACCTGCAAATGAGTGAAACCGGGCATGATGTCTGCTGCATGTTGGTCGGCACGGGCAATCAGCACATCCTGGAGATTCTGCAGACATTTAGCCAGTTGATCGAGTGCCTCACGTACAAACAGGCGCATATCGGTGACCACCTGATCGTTGCGAGATCGTGCCGTGTGCAGTCGTTTACCGGCATCTCCTATCCGTTCGGTGAGACGGGCCTCGATATTCATATGGACATCTTCAAGGGCATCCGACCAGGAGAATTTTCCGTTTTCGATGTCAGATTCAATACCATCCAGACCACCACAAATGGCCTCCACATCTTCATGGCTGAGGATATGCTGTGCACCCAGCATTCGGGCATGAGCCTTCGAAGCCCGGATGTCTACCCGATAGAGTCTGGCGTCGAAACTGACCGATTCGGTAAAAGTCTCGACGGTGCGACTGGTGGTCTTTGTAAAACGACCACCCCATAATTTTTTCTGACCCATAGTGACTTAACTGTAATAAAAGATTGGCGATGCCGTAAGACCCGGCTTGAGACTTGGATTATGTGGAAGTTGCGCAGTGATAGCAAAGCGTTTTTGGAAATATGTATACCACAACACTGCTCCAACCCACGGTATGGCCCCCAGAGAACGGTCCAATACCAGCCTGCCGGAGAATACCTACCTTCGGGCCGCTCTGCTCGCTACGATTCCTGTTCCCGGACGGCCTCCTGGGCCACCACTTCCGGAGCACTGCCCCAACGCTTGAACAGCTGATGTTCAATACCCAACTGATCCAGAACCTTACCGAGACTGTGATGGATAATATCCTGAATGGTCTGCGGATTGTGGTAAAAAGCAGGCATCGGCGGCAGGATGGTCGCGCCCAGGTCAGCGCAACGTACCATCATTTGCAAATGCCCTTTGTGCAGCGGCGTCTCTCGTACCATCATTACCAGGGGTCGTTTCTCCTTTAACATCACGTCTGCAGCTCTTGTCACCAGGTTGTCGTTATAGGAGTTGGCAATCCCGGATAAGGTTTTGATGGTGCAGGGCACAATCACCATGCCGCGGGTCAGGAACGAGCCACTGGCCACTGCCGCACCGATATCCTTGTTGTTGTAGACCACATCAGCCAGCGCCCTGACTTCAGCTACCGAATAGCGGGTTTCGATTGCCAGGCTACGTGCGGCCGATTCACTCAAAATTAAATGCGTTGCCACATCGCTGTATTGCAAAACTTTTAACAGTTCAACGCCGTAGATCACACCTGAAGCACCGGTAATCGCGACCACCAGGGGTAAGCTCATGGGTCTCTCTCCTGTGTTGTTAACTTCTCGGTGAGCTGGCAGATGATGTCTCCTACCCGTTCGTCGATAATTTGTAGGTCGGTCCCGCTGAGGCCATCCCAGTGCATGCCGGCGGTTACCACAACCCGGGTATTGAGTACTGCGGATAACTGCTCGGACACCCGCTTGACCACGGCATCCCCCTTGTGACCGGGATAAGTCAGTACCGAACAACTGGCACTGATCCGCTGTGCATCTGCCAAACTCGGCCGTGGCTGCGCTGCTGCAACTGCACCGATATGTGGTTGGCTACCACCCTGGAGAACAACCAGAATATCCGCCCCGATGCATATTGCCCGGGCTTCCAGCTTGAGTGTCGGTGCCGAGGTGGATACCGTAATTGCCTCATCTGATCTAGGCATCATGTAAAGACCCTGTTGAGCGGCCTTCCAAGCAGGTTTCCAGAACCCGAAGTCCCGCCTGCTCGAAAACCGGGATCATCGTATCGAGACCGACAGCATCGAAACGCACCACAATCCGACTGTATTTTTCATCGCTTGCAGGCACTGTATAGATTGACTGCAAACAGCCCCCGGCATTACCAACGAGGTTGGCAATATGGGCCAGAGTCCCCGGCTCGATTATAACCGGTTGCAAAGTCACCCCACTGAGATGCTCCCAGGCCCCGATCATATGTGCAGCCATATGAAAAATCTCGGTTGCGGTAATGATGCCCACCAGCTTGCCCTGTTCGAGCACCGGGAACTGACTTTGCTGTTTTTCCTGACCCACGTACAGGCAATGCTCCATGGTGTCGTCGGCCTGCAGGGTCGACGGTCGACGTACCATAATGTCCTTGACCTTGAGGCGGTGGGTAAAATAATCAAATTCATGGCGATCCTGGGTTCTCGCCACACTGTCCGCAGCTCGCAGGCAGTGGGCACGAGTCAGCAACCCTCGCAGATTGCCGTGATCAACAACCACCAGCGCCCGCAGATTCTGATCCACGAACATACGATACGCTGCGGCCAGCAGCACGTCGCTGGCTATGGTTTGCGGGTCCGGTTTCATCCAGTTACGTACAATCATCAGTGGCTCACCTGCTGCAAATCGGCCCGGGCTTGTTCATAAAGCCGGACAAATTCATCCACAGCCACTCGCGCAAAGGCAGTACTATACAGATGCAGATCTACCTCCTTGATCGCGGCCCTGTTGTCAATTTTTTCTTTCAGGCAATGCACAAAGACGGCATCGGCGGCCGGATCATAATTGGACTGGCCCTGGCAATCAAGCGATGACCAGCCCTTGAGTGGTACCAGGAACGTGAAAGGACCTTGCGCCTGGTTCAAGCGCCCGGCGATCACTTCCGCCGCGACTCGCAACTCGTCTGCACTGCTGCGCACCTGTACCCGCAAGGCATCCTGGATATATTGTGGCCGTGCACGGGTAGCCTGCAGTTTATCCGCACGCCCGCCGTAGCTGAGCATATCGAGTCCACAGGGTGCCAGCAACATAGGAATTCCACGCCGCACCGCCGCCATCAACCGGTCGGGCCCGGGATCACGATTGCCTGCGAACAAATGCTCGATGACCCCGCCGATACAAAGATCCATCACCCCATCAAAAGCACCGTCGGCGATCATTTCTTCCATCGCCTTGTCGCCCTTGCCCTGGGCATGGCAGACCACCGGAATAAATCCGGCTTCTTCCAGCATCCCCATAGCGGTCTGTACGGCCATTTCCGCAAAACCGAAGCCACTGATGGCGATTACCGGCTTGTCAAAAATAAAATCGGTGCCGGTGGTCATTTCCACCATGCCGCAGATCGCACCCACTGCGTTCGTGATCTGGGCTTTGAGCAAGGGGTTCATTTTAACGATATCGAGTACCGTATGATGCATGGTGATGTCGTGCGTACCGACATATTGATCGATGTAGCGAGGATGGGCCGCCATCGGGGAAGCCATAACCTTGGGCATGCCAAACGGCAGGCCTTGCATAATGCGGGTTGCGACCAGTGTCGCAGTGCCACCACCGACCCCGAAGATGCCGTGTACCTCACCTCGGCGCAACATTTCCTCGACAATCGCCGCGGCCCCGCTGATCTGATTTTGGGTCGCCCGTTCACGGTCTGTCCGGTAACAGGCACGCACCACTTCGATACCCAGTCCACCGCGCCGAGCCACCTGCTCACAGGATATATCCCCAGCAAATGGTGGCGGCTCTTCCATGGAAAAGTCCAGCAGGATGGGCCGGTGACCACGACCCTCGATCAGCTCCTTGACAAAGATAATATCCTTGCCCCGGGTATCCAGGTTACAGACAATTACAATGCCTTTCTGATCAGTCATGCTGCTTTGCAATCCTTGTCGTAGACCCGCAGCGGCTACTTGACCGCTTTCTTGATCGACTCCGGCTTGACCAGGCGATCAATCATGTCGGCAACCGGACTGGCACCTGCGAAACCATATTCGTTCCAGCGATCCGAAACTTGTTGCAGCACCTTACGATCCATAAAAATTTCGATGGGCTTGTCCTTCCATTCATAAGGCGTGCAGGCATCAAGAATAATACGGCTGGTGATTTCCCGGGCATCGATCGGCAGCCCCGGATCCAGTGGTGTAGAACGACCACGGTTGATGATCTGTGCAGAACGCTTGGGGTCAAACCGGGTCGAAAGAGCCCACCAAATCCGGTCCCAATCATCAGCAGCAATATCATGGTCAACCGTAATCACCCCTTTAAGGCCATAATGGCCGGTGGTAGAAGCGATCACTGCGTTGCCGACATGATTGGAATGCCCCGGATAACGTTGCCGCACCGAGACCACCGCCCAGAAACGGCCACAAGCTTCAGGAGGGATATAGACACTCTCGATTCCCGGAACCCGCATGGTCTCCAGGTCATGCCACAGCGTCGCTGTCCGGTTTAGCGACTGAATCATGTGGATGTCGTTGATGGGTTTACCCACCGTCGTGGACCACATGACGGGATTGTTGCGATACAAAATCCGCTTGATACGCAACACCGGCTTGGGGTAATCCTTGCCCTTGTTCCCTGAATAATAACCGGTGTATTCACCAAAAGGACCTTCTTCCATCAGCTCATTGGGATCCATATACCCTTCGGCGATAATCTCGGCATTGGCCGGCAAGGTCAGCCCGGTCAGGTCAGACTTGAACACCGGCACCGGTCGCTGGCGTAGTGAACCGGCGATATCATATTCATCCATCTCCGCACTCACCAGGGTGGAACTAGCCAGAAACAGCACCGGATCACAGCCAACCACGTAGGCGGCCGGCATCAGCTCACCGCGCTGCCGATATTTATTCAGATGAAAATCGCCATGTTTCCCCTTGATAATCTGTGAACCGAGGATATCCTTGCCCAGGACCTGTGAACGGTAGGTACCGAGGTTGGTCCAGCCGCTATCGGGGTCCTGCGACACCAAAAAGCCGGATGTCACAAAGAAGCGACCGCCATCATCGGGATAGAACCAGGGCGAGGGGAATCGGTTGATATCGACGGCCTCACCCTCCAGAATATTTTCGAGTACCGGTGGATGATCAACAAATTCCGGCTTGACCAGCTTTTGTGTGGTCAATTGCATCCAGCGCTTGGACAACTGGGACATCGACAGATCCGGATCCTGTTCCAGAGCAATGGCGAGACGACGTGCGGTGGTAAAAGCACTGGTAAAAAGTGGTATATCCGGGTAATCCTTGACGTTTTCGAACAGCAGCGCCGGGCCCTTGGCCTCTTCGTTAACCTTGGAGATATGGCAGACCTCGAGATTCCAATCCACTTCTGCTCCCACGCGGTGTAATTCGCCCTGCTCGTCCAGGGCCTGGATATAACTTCTCAGATCATCAATCATGTTGTTTTTTCCACGGTTAGCTGCTTGAATAAAGGGACTAGTTGCTTTGAATAAAGGGACTTGCCATACCATAGATAGCGGCCTATGCATGGGCCTGTCCATAGAATTTACTTATTCCAGTCTTACTCCCGCCATCATTGATGACAGAATATGATCCATAGCGGTTTTATTACCCCCACAGACCGATGCCTTCTTTTTGTTAGACCAGACGGTTTCCGGGCGAGCCTGCAAAATAAACAGATTACCTCCCACCACCCGATCATTGTCGATTGCCCATTCGATATCCATGGGCTTGCCGTAATGCTTTTCAATTAATTTACCCATCCGGGCCAATTCGGCAACTTCTTCGTCAACAATTGACTGCACGTTACGACGCTCGGCCGGTAACTTAACAAGCGTTGATGTGTGGGATTTATGGTCGACCACATAGGCCACTTCCTTGTTGGTAATCGTTTGTTTGACGGTATCCAGAGAAACCTTGTTGACCATGAAAACATCCGGTGTCACCTCCCCTGATACCACCGCTTCGCCGAAACCAAAACTCGAATTAATCAGAATCATGGAGCGGTCGCCATTGCTGGGGTTGAGTGTGAACATGACGCCGGCCGCGTGAGAATTGGCCATTTTCTGAATCCCCACACTCAGCGCCACCTCCCGGTGATCGAAGTTCATCCGAATCCGGTAAGCAATCGCCCTGGCGGTAAAAAGACTGGAGAAACATTTGCGGGTATAAAACAACACATCATCAACACCTCTAATCCAAAAAAAGGTGTCTTGCTGGCCGGCAAAACTGGCATCGGGTAAATCCTCGGCAGTGGCACTTGAGCGCACAGCTACCGGTACGGCGGGTACACAGCATTGCACCGAAAGCACTCGGTAAGCCTCGGCAATCTCGTCTTCAAGTTCGATCGAGAATGTGGCATTCTCGACCAAATCCCGAATCATGGTGCTGACCGTCTCCTGGCCCTGGATATCATTTTCAGCCAAACCATCGAGCACACCGTATATCGTGTCAGCGATACCCGCACCACCCATAAATTGTTGAAAAGCCTCCGTGGTGACAGCAAATCCAGGTGGCACCCGTACCCCGGCGCGGATTAACTCACCTAACGAAGCGCATTTACCACCCACCAGTGCCACCGAGTCCTTGTCACAATCCTCAAAACCACAGGTGAGCGGTAACACCACATTCGTCATCTTCTCAGCACCTTTTCCTCAGCATCCATCGATTACCCAGCGACCAGCACTAAGCAAGAATATTGACCTCACCGGTGGAACCGTTAACCCGGATCATCTGCCCGGTCTGCACGATTTTGGTTCCACTACCGGTGCCGACGATCGCCGGTACACCGTATTCACGACATACGATTGCGGCATGACTCATAACCCCACCAACGTCAGTTACACAGGCCTTGATCTTGACAAATGCGGGTGCCCAGGAGGGTGAGGTCGTCGGCGCCACCAGAATTTCACCTTCCTGTAAAGCTCCAATTTCCTTAACCGTCCTGCAAACTCTGGCTCTGCCTTCAACGCTGCCGGGACTACCGGCGAAGCCTTTAAAGGACGATACCTTACCATCTGCCGCCGCAACATCGGCCCAATTGCTGAGTGAATCATTGGTCACTCCCCACAGCACAACCGTGAACGGCTCCTGAATGACCTCCGGTGCCGGGCCCAGTGCAGGTGGCGGTGTCCAGGCCTGGAATTTTTCCATGACACCCGCTCGCCAGGCCACTTCCTGCGGCCAGACTTGTGGCCCACGCGGCTTCACTCCCGAAGCCCATGCGGTTACCAAATCCCACAGGGCATCCTTGATTTCACTGCGCTTCAATAACCAGATATCTTCAACATCGGCGATGAAACCGTGATCTTTCATAATCACCCCCACCTCTCGGATTTTGTTCCAGAAGATGGAATGAAACCAGTGCTCGACATAAAAGAGGTGATTTTCGACATAGGGGAACACGGTTTTCGCCGTAGCCAGCAACTGATCGAATGCTCCACGATCTTCATCATTCTCAATCAGATCCCGGTACTCTTTGGTAATCCGGTCACGCTCGGCACGCACCGCTTCCATGGGCCGATCAATCGTCTGACCGGCCACAACTTTATCCGCATAAGTACGAATCGAACCGAACGGCACATCCAGGTCATCGTTCCAGGAGCGATCATGATGGTACCAACCGGTTCCGGTCGAGACATGGAACCAGGGATAGCGTGCCTTCTCAAAGGCCTCCAGCCACTGCTGGCCCGCTGACGTTTGCTCCATTACCACTTTGACATCAGCAAAACAATCGCTGCTTCGCAAGACTTCGACCAGTTTTAGCTCAACCGCTTTGCGTGCCAGATTTTTCAGCTCTTCATCGGGTTGATACATGATCACATCGATACCGGAAATCATCTGGGTGACCCGCTGCAAAGGAATATCCGGCCAAAGCTTCTGGCAGTGTCCCATAAAGGTTACATAGGCGGCATAACCGAGGTTCAGGAATTCAAAGTGGTATTGCCAGCAGCGAATTCCCAGATCAATCACCGCATCGTAGTTTTTCAACAACTGATAACCGCTGGACAGACCCACACCTTCTGTAACAATGGTTTTCTCTTCCAGTTCTGGAAGTTGGGGAATTTCCGTCGCCGCAAGCTCGGCGATGGTTTTTTTCATTTTTTCTTCCCACTTGGCCTCGAGCTCGTTCCAGTTTTCATAATAATAACCCGCCCGTTCCATGAAATCGGGCACCCGACGCTGGATCTCTTCAGGATCTGTTACCGGTACCGGGGATATATAGACATAACCATTTTTCATACGGTGGTCAACACCCATGACCGGTGGAATAGAGAAAATTCGGTGACTGTATTGAGAAAGTGCCAGAAACCAGGCTTCGTCCCAGATGGTATCAAAGGGATACAACGGCTCGGGATAATGCAGACCGTCATAAAACCAAAACGTATCCTTCTCGTACTGCTGCCGCTGTTCATCATCGGTCACAAACTGATACTGGTAAGGGTACATTCTCTCCCAACCTTCGGTACCGGGAATGGTCTCAACCTCATGAGGTACGGGAAATTTCATTTTGCTCATTATCATCCTCCTTTTGCAGGTTCTGTGTAGTACAACAGTTCTCGACGATCTCAGGTTAGGTGGTGCCTTCCTCATACCGAATAGCCAAGCTAACTACCCACGATTGATGTGCTGGAAGGCTGTCCCGATATGTATTGGCCCGATATACCTTGCTACACATTGGGCGGTGTGCCAACACGTTTATATATGAGTACGGTAACCATTCAGCGTATTCATCTTTTGTCCCATTACGGCGTTATTTCGTACTCGAATGCTCACATATGACCCATATGCTCACATTCTCTGTGCGAAAATGCCTGGTACTGAACCAAAATCTAAACACGCTGAATCGTTACTGAGTGCTCTTGTATTCGATGTGACACCCATTCTGGCCGCTCACAAGGTATCGCAAAGCCCATGCCAGATTGCAGTTTTGTGCCGTAATTCATTATTTTTTCCCTTAAAGGCCCAAAACTTAGAACTATTTATCTTACAAATCAAATGTTTTAACAAAACGTGGCTTTTATCATATTCATTAACATAAATTCCAGACCATCCGATTCCCGATGATTACAGCTCATGACCTCTCCATATCATCTAATCCTTGCCAAAAACACCCAATCATGTGATGATTTGATCAATTTTCGGTATGGGCAACAGGTAGACCACAACGGGAACTGTTGAGAACATACATATTGAGTTAAGACATGCCAATATCCACCGATACATCTTCACAGCTGATTGGAGAAAACGGTCAGGCTCACATAACGACCGGTCGTCTTCTGGAGACGGATCGTTCCACGAACTTGAGTCCAGCAGATATCAGTGATCTCGTTTCCCGTCTGCGGTTTGCCATCAAAGACGGCCGTATCTGGCTGGATACCCAACGTGTCGTCCTGATGCATCTGTCCACCCTGACCACCTTGCGGCGGGAGTTAATCAATACGCTGGGCCTGAATGAAGCCAGGGGCTTTCTGACCCGCATGGGGTTTGCATCCGGGTCGCGCGATGCGCTGCTGGCCAGAAAACTGCGTCCCCATCACTGCTCGCATGATGCCTATTTGCTCGGACCACAACTGCGAATCCTGCAAGGGGTATCGAACTCCGAACCCATAACCCTGGAAATTGATATCGCCGCCGGACATTTCTACTGTGAGACGGTGGTTGAGGAATCCTTCGAAGCCGATGCACATTTATCCACCTTCGGCGTTTCAAGTCTTGCCAGCTGCTGGTTGCAAACCGGCTATGCCTGTGGCTTTTCAAGCACCTTCATGGGCCGGGCGATTATCCACCAGGAAACTGAATGCCGAGCCACTGGGGGGCGAATCTGTCGTTTTGTCGGCAAACCCGTCGAAAACTGGGATGACGATAATGATTTACTACAAATTCTGGAGGTAGAGCTTTCTCCCCTGGGCGGACACCAGTCCACCGCCAGAAGACAAGCACCGCGACCGCTACACTTCCCGACTCCTACGACCAGCAGCAGTGCAGCGACCACAAACCAGATTGTCGGCACCTCTTCAAGCTTTATCGCCGCCCGCCATATGATCGAAAAAGTCTGCAAAACTTCGGCTACTGTATTGTTTTTCGGGGAAACCGGCGTTGGCAAGGAGCGCTTCGCCCTGCTATTGCACTCCCTTTCCCAGCGGGCGGACGGGCCCTTTATAACGGTGAATTGTGCCGCCATCCCCGATAATTTGATTGAAGCTGAATTATTCGGTGTTGAGAAGGGTGCCTACACCGGTGCTACCGGCTCACGCCCTGGCCGTTTTGAACGCGCCGATGGCGGAACCCTGTTTCTGGACGAGGTCGGTAATTTATCCCTACCCGCCCAGGTCAAGCTCTTGCGTGCCATTCAGGAGCGTGAATTCGAACGGGTCGGTGGCACTGCAGTTCTCAAATCGGATGTGCGGATTATAGCAGCCACCAATATCGACCTTAAACTCGCGGTCAAAAACAATCAATTTCGCCGTGATTTATTTTATCGTTTGAATGTATTTCCGATTCATATTTCCCCGTTGCGCGAACGCAGGGATGACATTCCGTTGCTGATGAGCCATTTTCTGAATCGCTATGCATCGCTTCACGGCAAGCGCATTAATGGATTTTCCGTCCGTGCCGTCGACACTCTGTATGAATATTCCTATCCGGGCAATATCCGGGAGCTAGAGAATATGATTGAGCGAGCCGTTATTCTCGCTGACGATGAGCAAGCGATCGACCTGGCTCACCTGTTCACGGCCAATGACAATATTACTGATGAAATACTAAAACTTGATCTGACCGGATCACTCAATTCCAGCCCCGAAAAACCCACATCAACGGCCGATCCGAGCCAGCTTCTCGACCAATTCATGTCCGGCAACTACTCACTGGGCAATCTGGAGCAATCCTTGTTGTTTGAAGCTGTAGAACGCTGCAACGGCAACATCACCCGGGCCGCAAGCCTGCTGGGTCTGACCCGACCACAACTGGCATACCGACTGAAAAAATATTCGACCGCACCATTCACGAGTCAGGTGAGCCATCGTTGAACCAAGGATTATATTGTCTGTTTAACGTCAGACTCCTGCGTACGACTCCGTGAACAGTACGATATAATCCATCCCCCGCCAGAGATTTTATTTCCGCTAAGGAAGGGGCCGAGAACAGAAATTAAACATCCATCGCTGGACTGCCGCCGACCACACAGACGAACCTGCACCACAGTCAGAACCCTGAATACACCGGATTCCGGTATTTCCCAATCTCCCTTACGGCATCCGCATACTTCGCAGTTTGCTGGCTGCTACCACGATCCCGTCCATAGTAATACCCACCACCCGCCAGTAATAGGTTTTTCCCGCTTCCAGCCGTGCCATGGTAACCGGTTTGAGCGCCAGCGTAGTCTGCCCTTTGGCACTGACAACTCCAGCCAGAACGGGTCCCCGCACATCTGCCTCGGCATAGATTTCGACCCGGTAATGATCTGAAAAATCCGTAGCTTGCCAAGCCACGCGGGGATTTACCGGATCCAGCTCAGCACCGTCAGCCGGCCATGACAGCACGATGGATCGCAAACTTCCCAGTTCCGGAACAATACTTTGCTGACTTGCGGTTTGATTGCTCACATAGTAACTGATCTGTGGCGCCCGAAAACTTGGCATCGGTGTCGCGATACGAAAACGCAAACGGTAGTAGCCCCCCTGGCCGGAGGGCAAGCGGCCCGATGTCTGCCGTGTCTGCGGATAACCCGACAATAGTCGCAGCACCAGACTTCCTCCTTGCCCACGTTTATCCATGGGCATGGGACGAAAAATCGCTGCTTCATTGCGACTCGCCAAGGGCCCGGCAATTTCCCAAAACCCCCGCATATGCCCGGTACCACCAAAATTGATAACGGCAATCGCACGCAGCTCGTCATTTTTTTGAACAATCAGCTGATAGGCTCCCTGGCGTCCATTATGATCGAAAAATAGCTCTTCGCGGGTGATCCGCAAGGGCCCACTCATGACCGACAACAAGGGCAATCGCACGCTCGCCGACAAGGTCCGGCCACCCCCGGTGATGCGTCGTTCAAATACCAGGTAGCGGGACCCAAGTAGCTGTGCCTGGCGGCTGACGGAAGCTGGCAGGTTCACCGTTTCCCGAAACTCCCGGGTGCTGGTATTGATACTGATGCCTCGCTGCAAACCACGACTGAGTACAAACCCCGGTCGAGTCAATAACACCCTGCCGCCAGCCGTCCTGACAGTAAGCTGTGATGCATTGACTGCAAGCTGACCACCGCCCGCTCCCTTGATGTAAGCACGCCAGCGCAGCGGCACAAAAATATCAATACCCGGCGTCAGATTTTTCACGGTGCCCGCATCGACCGATACACGATCAAGGTAGGCAAACTGCAGTGAACCTCGACTATGGTTTTTCGTTGTGACACTGATGCTGGTTGGACCAATATTTGTTGTGCTGTACATAGTAGTAGTATTGGGGTGGTACACGGTTGTTTCCAAAACAAAGGTCCGTGTATATTGCAACAAAAAACTGCGTATAATTTTCAGTGAGCCATCGGCAGCAAACCGCACTGCCGGATCGCCGGTGCGGATCTGCAATAACCTTGTTAATAGGGCATCGAGCACCACTTTCGGAATCGTTATCTGTTGATTCAAAGTCACCGTTCCGGGGAATGTTGCGTTGGTCACTCCGGTCACTGCCAGAACAATATTGTCCTGATTAACCAGGGTGCCATCGATGGAATAAAAACCGGAAGCCGACTCAAGGCTGTCGAGTACGGTCCCGCTAGTGACTGGCGTGCCATTGTCGTACTCTTGATCAATGAAGATAGACCATTGTGCCGCAAAACTGCCCCCGATAATCCTCGCAAACTGGCGGACGCTGGCGGGCAACACCTGGCTCAGTGGCACGGATCGCCCACCCAACAAGGTCTGTATCTGGGTTGCTGTCAGCCTACCGCTCGGAATGGTCAACTCCAGCGTTACCGTCCGACTCGCCGGGCTCACGGTGAGCTTGGATGGGGCTGCCGCATGGGACGATTGTGGCAACCACACCAGCAGGCCAACCAGCAACATCGTCAGGATAGTATTTTTTCTGTGGTAATGCATCATTAAACCCTCAGGCAAATCCTCCGGAATATCCTCTATCAGACAGCATCACTGCCCGACTCGTGATTGGATACCCCAGTCAATACTTATACCCAGCAGCACACGATAATTCGCAGTGCGTACACTCGTGATATTGGTCGAGCGATTGTACTGCCAGTCACCCTGCAGCCACAAAGCCATTCCCGGCCTGGAACCTCTGGCCTTAATGCGGTTCCAATTCAGCTTGAAACTGGCCGTTCGGCTGCTGTTATCACGTAAGTCGCTATTGGAGCGATCATGGTTCAATCCAAGTTGCAGTGCCGCAGTCAATGTATCAGGGACCAGGGCAAATTGAGCCGATAAACTGGAGACCCGGTTACGTGTAGTATTGTCAATTTGTAGCTGGTGG
The DNA here is from genome assembly GCA_011052285.1 of Gammaproteobacteria bacterium. GTDB lineage: Bacteria > Pseudomonadota > Gammaproteobacteria > Arenicellales > DRJH01 > DRJH01. The sequence goes on along the minus strand of DRJH01000111.1, from coordinate 9,817 downwards.
ATCTTGCCGATTTGCCACTGTGCAGCCAGTACCAAACGCTGTCCGATTTGGATGTTTAACCCCAGATTCGTCTGATGGCTACGTTGATCAGGAGATTCGTCGGTATTGTCATTCTGCAAACCGCCAAGCTGACTGACCGACCAACTCCAGCTATCATGCATAAAATTGGCATCCGTTTGCCAGCTATGCTGAACAATATCCTGTCGCGGTTCAAATCCACCTGCGGGAAGATACAAATGCCGCTGACGTTGTCTGTTATAAGAGAAGGCCAGGCTGGGCTGACCCAGAAAACTCCTCCAGAAAGACTTCTTCACCTCCCCTGAGGGTTGTCGGGGACTGTAACTGACCGATAAGGCTGTCTGGTCATTACGCTGGGTGGATAATTCAGGATTATCCGTGACATTATTCTGCTGCCGATCCAACGACAGACCAATGCCGAAACCACCGAATTGCAATCGGCTGTATGCGCTACTGGTCGTAATATCCGAAGGCATGGATGGATTCGCCAGACTCATGAAATACAAACCCGTTTCCTGATAACCTACCCCACTGGACCATTGCAGGGCGGTATCGTTGATCATTTTGCCCTGTGGCCACGGAGAATATTCAAGCAGCGCGGCCGAGGCCGTATCTGACTTTTTGTCCAGAATCGTCGCACTCCCATCATAATCAAAATGGGTCCCGGCCCGTTCCGCCCTGATTTTCAGTCGCTGTTTGAACAGGTGACCTTCTGCCGCAACACTCCAGCCATCCCCCTGACTGACCGCAGTCATGGCCGCACTTTGGCCTACCCCGTTCTGGTCCTGGCCCTGGCCGGATATATAGGTGGTGGTAATTGCCAGCGCCCCAGGGGCAGATGCAATGGGATTTAAGGTGACAACCCCACCGTCCACCCGGTGCCGTGGATCGCTAAAACCCAGTCCATGCTCAAAACCCAGAATTGGTTCAGTACGCATGCTATACAGTGTCAATGATGCCTGCTTGCCAGTCGTTACGGTATTGATGGATACACCACGCCGACTAAAATTCTGTACCAACAGACTCTCCTTGGGCAAGGTCTGGTGCCCCACAGCCAGACCCAGCGTGCCATTACCATTTTGCACACGCACCAGGTATTCACCAAGATCCAGATGACGCCCACCCAGCAGATTTGTACCGCTATCCGCACCGATTGCCCCGGTATCTGCTCCCGGATCGCTACCGACAGAGGCCACATCGGCAAGCTGACTGTTATACGACAGATCCACCCGGCCAAGGGCCTGATAGCCAGGTTTGTCGATCCGAGCCTGAAACTGCGAAGTGCCATTGATCGTGGCCTTGCGTCCGTAGTCGGTACCACCATCCTCATTAAATCGATAACTGATATTCAGTTCATTTTGCACCTGCACATTGGCTGCTGCAGGTACCGCTTGGCCAGCACCCACGGTAAAATTCCAGGCCCCCAGCTCAGTCACCGATCCATTTGTGGAAAATCTGACCAGTCGTAACAGGTGCTGGCCCGGTGTCAGTGGCTGAGACGGCGCAACCTGAATGATCTTCTGCTTGCCTTCAACCAGCAAACTCACCCGCTGACTCACATCAATCCCATCCAGCTCCAGCGCCATCCACTGGATATCCTCGTCCCGAATACTGGGTGGCAAACGAATCTGCAAGGCGGCGGTAGCTACGATGCCCTGCTTCACACCAATGAGCTCGGGCTGCGCCCGGGCTGCTACCAAGGAGGGGGCCAAAACAATCACAAGTAACAGCAGCAACCCGGCGAGTGAACCCCCTATCCGGGAATAATTATTATCCACAATGGATTCCACAGAAATTTTCCTCCCGCTGTTTCTACACTCCACAGGTAACGTCAGCCTGAATACACACCCTGGAGCAGCAACACTTATCCCATTTAGATTTGCGTTTACGGTATTGTTGCGTCAAATTACAGCTGATATTACCCCTCCTGATGCGCAGTATATTACCCCAGATATCCATCAATTGAAAGTGCAAGCCTTGTGCCATTCACGGTACTTGTGCCATTTACGGTACTTGTGCCATTCACGGTACTTCCACCATCCATGGCGGTTGTAGTGAGGGAAAGCTTTTGAGGCAACACCTCATGATGAGGCGAATACTGGTCATATTTACTATGCCTGCGAAGTCATTCTGGTTTGTTCCTGCAATGCCATACAGGAATGTTGCAGTCCGGTAAGCGCTTGGTCCAGGATCACCCTGGAATCTTCTTCTTCCTTCACCACAAGATCCAGCCTGTCTGACAATTTGCTGACTCCTGTCATCAGACCCACCAGCTCAGAATAGGAAACAATCACCTGTTCGATCTGTTCTTCCGATTGGCTGGCCGTCTGCTGGCTGGTGGTGATGACATTTGCCGCTTCCTTTACGTGTGCGAGCAGCTGTTGAATAATATGATTTATCTTTTGTGCAGAATCCTGTGTTTTACTGGCCAGTGACCGCACTTCATCGGCGACGACTGCGAATCCACGCCCTTGTTCACCCGCGCGGGCGGCTTCGATCGCTGCATTCAGTGCAAGCAGATTGGTTTGTTCAGCCACGCCTTGAATGACCTCTGTGATACCACCGATGGTTTTGCTGTCTTCTCCGAGCTTGGTGATCATTTCGCTGACATTATTCACCGAATTCACCAACATCATGATATTTCCCACTGCTTCAGTCATCACCAGTTTGCCACTCTTGCCTTCAGCCTCTGAACGAGCCGAGGAATCATTCGTTTGCTGTGCCGTTTTCGAAATCTCATCAATCAGATGACCAACCCCATCCAAGCGCTCACGAATCTGCTCGATATAAACCAATTGTTCCTGCATGTGCTGCGACACCATTGTCACGAGACTGGGAACTTCCCCTTCGGTCTGTATCGAACGTTCCTCCAGTTCTTTGAACTGAATACGACAAGCTCGTGCCTCGGCCAATAATTGATTGAAGCATTCAGTAAACTCACACACGATCGTAGCCCCGTTCGGTGACTGCAGTTCCTTGTTATCACCTGTATTCTCTATAAAATTTTCCATCAGCTGATTCGCCTGACGAAAAAGAAGGCCAAGTTTTCTCTCACTACGCCAACTTGGCAATACCAGAATGGCATATGACAAAACCAATAAAACCAAGACAATGAGTAGCGCTGGCACGTCGAGAATTGTAGACAGAAAACCCAGTGTCGCAATCAAAAGTAGTGCTGACATAATCAGGAACAAAGACTTCAATCCGTCAGTGCGTTTTGGTGCTTTTATCATGACATTTCACTCCTGTAAGAATAAGGACCTGTGTGGTACACCCAAACCGGAAAATATCAACCTATCCAGCAAAGACTTCTCGGTTGGTATGATCGCTGACTCAGACGCAGGAATTGGAAGTGACACATGTATTCCTCGTCACCTCCTTGCAGGTGATTGCTAAAGCCGAGCTGTTAAATACCAGCAGCACCCTCACTCCCCCATTTGGTATTGCGCATAGCCGCCCCTCAAAATCGACATCACCGACAAAGTTTATACTATAACATCCACCGAAAAGCACAATATATGCTATTTTCAGGCGAATTCCTGTCAACCACACGACGTCTGCACACAAGCCGGTATACGCCCAAAAGCCGCATCCTCATTAAGCAGAATTTAAGCTAGTTTCGATATACTGCTGCGCCAGTCTCTTCCGTTAACGCAGAAATGAGAGAGCCGGCTTGGCGAGTGAGCGGAGCCTTTTGTAGAGACATGATCATGGCGAGGCGAAAGCTGGTTGCATTCAACGAGCGTTTGCCAAACACTTTTGAATTGTAGGAGATGATGGATGTCTACACATAACCGCATGACCAAAGTATGGGATCCCTTTGTGCGAATATTTCATTGGACATTGCTGGCTGCCTTCATCGTCGCATTTTCCACCGAAGGTGATTTGCAGGTTTTGCATAATGCTGCGGGTTATCTGATGCTGGGACTGCTGGCCTGTCGGCTGGTCTGGGGAATCGTCGGTACCCGACATGCCCGCTTTACTGATTTTATTACAATGCCTTCCACTATCGTGGCTTACCTGAAAGACGCTCGGGCAGGCACAGCGAAACGCTATTTGGGGCATAATCCCGCCGGCGGCGCCATGATTGTTATTTTGATCATTGTTCTGACATTAACTGTCGTCACCGGTATCGGTATGGAGCGTGGTACCCTGCCTGCTAATGTTGCTTCCTGGTTCTCTATGTTCGATGGCTACAGCAACCGCTCGCTCAAACATTTCCACGAATTTTTTGCCAATCTCAGCATGGTATTTATACTCGGCCACGTGATCGGGGTTTTGATCAGCAGCTGGCAACATCGAGAAAACCTGGTACGCGCCATGATTGACGGCAAAAAAAGAATATAATGCTGTGCCGTAATTTTTAGGCACCACCATCACTGTCTGGGGCAGTTTGGCCCACTTCAAACCTCAACGAAAACATGAACACTAAATTTACTAAAAAGCCCGTATTGATCTGGAATCTACCGATCCGCCTCTTTCACTGGCTGCTGGTACTGAGCTTCCTCGGTGCCTGGATCACCACAGATAACCGCTTTCTCAATATCCATGCCTTCCTCGGCTATTTCATCGGTGGTCTGGTACTGTTTCGGCTATTCTGGGGTATCTTCGGTGGTCCGAATGCCCGTTTCCGGGATTTTATCTATTCACTCGCTGATGTTAAAAAGTTCCTGAAAGGTATGCTAGCGATGCGGCCAGTCCATTATATCGGACATAATCCTGCTGGAAGCTGGGCTATCTATGGCATGCTGATTTTTCTGGCGGTAATCGTTATATCCGGCATCATGAGCCTGGGTGGGGATGAGGGCCAGGGCATTCTGGCCAACTGGACCGGAGTCGAATTCGGCTCACTGGTTGCTGATATCCACAACGGCCTGGCCTCGCTAATGGCCTGGCTGGTGGCAGTACATATCCTGGGCGTTGTTGTCGAAAGTTATTTGCACAAGGAAAATCTGTCCAAATCCATGATCACCGGTGTTAAGGCCGCAGAGCCATCGGTGACGGCGGCCAAACCTGCACGCTTTACTGCACTGCTGCTGATCGCAGCCACCATCGCGGCCTTCAGTTATCTGTTACAGCATTACGATGATCGCACCTTCCAAAATCCCTATATCCCTTTTTCCAAACCAGCAATCGCCGACAATCCCACATGGCGATCAGAGTGCGGAGACTGTCATATGGCGTACAGCCCGCTTCTGCTACCGGCCCGGTCCTGGAATAAATTGCTGAATACACAAGACAATCACTTCGGGGAAGATCTATCGCTCGAACCTGACACCATTAAAGAGATCAGGCAATATCTGACAGCCCATTCCGCTGAAAAGAACCTGAACCGGGAGGCCGCCTACAAAATCAACCGCAGCATTCCGGCTGATCAAATACCACTTCAGATCACCAAGACCCCCTACTGGATGGACAAACATGACGGCATTCAGGACAGCGTCTGGAAACAGGATAATGTCAGGAGTAAAGGCAACTGTAGCAGCTGCCACTTCGATGCTGACAAGGGAACGTTCCAGGATGCTGCCATGCATATCCCCAGTGACGATGTGGCAAAAAAGAAAAAAACAACGTAACGATTCAGCGCATTCATCATTTTGTCCCATTACGGCGTATGTTCGTACTCGAATGCTCACCTATGACCTATAGGCTCACATTCTCCGTGCGAAAATGCCTGGTACTGAACCAAAATCTAAATACGCTGAATCGTTACAAAACAACACCATAGTTGTACCTGATGATTCGCGGAGGCTGTTTGAGAGCATAGAGCCTATCCTGTTCCCAGATGGCCTCCTGAGAACTTAGCGCTGAAGCACCAGCAACCGCAGACCAATTGCGGCAAAAACTGTCGCGGTGAGCCAGCCAAGTGCTTTTCTTATTGTGGCGTTACGGCGTAAATTAGTGCCAATCCAGGCAGCGGCTATACCGCCCAGTGTGAAGATTACAGCAGTCATGAGAGCAAAAATCAGCCCTAATTTGGCTAAATCCAGGGTCATCGTCGGACTATTGGCGCTAACAAATTGTGGCAGAAAAGCCAGGAAGAACATCGAGACTTTCGGGTTCAGGGCATTCATCAAGATACCGCGACGGTAGAGCTGCCAAGCTTCACCACCGGGTACCTGTTCGGGCATCATGAAATCGACACGATGCTGAAAAGCCTGCCAGGCCAACCATAGCAAATAGGCCGCTCCAGCAAATTTCAGCGCATTGAACAGCATATCAGACGTTTGTAGTAAGGCTGCTGCCCCCAAGGTAACAAGTGTAGTATGCAACAAACAGCCAGTCGCCAAACCCAATGCCGTCCAGGCTCCCGCCCGCCGTCCATGGGTCATGCCCTGGGCGATCACCATCATCAAATCAGGCCCCGGTGCCACAATCAGGGCCAACGCAGAGACCATAAACCAGCCCAGTTCCACCTTCACCCTCCTGCGGATTCGTTGCCCAGACAGCCCGCAATCATATACTATTCTTGCCTATGAATGCTGCATTTCCCGTTCTGCACCTCTATACCCGCAAAGGTTGCTGCCTGTGCGAGGATATGGAGCACAATATTCAAGAATTATTGGCCGACTTACACTTTGCACTCAAGGTACACGATATTGACACACGGGCTGACTGGCAACAACGCTATCAAACTATGGTACCGGTTCTGACTCTTGAAGAAGCACAACAGGAACGGGAAATCTGCCATTATTTCCTCGATCCGGTTGCAGTCAAACAGGCCCTGACCACAACCTAACTGCACGGCATATGGCCAGTTACAGAACGGTACGGGATCTTGCGACGACTGTTGAACAACTGCTCGTCACTGCACACAATAACCGGCATCGTGCCACACTGGTGCTCACGGGGGCTCCGGAATGGGCCAGAAATACGGCACTGCAGCTCAGCAATGCATTCACTACCCCGGTACGCTACTGGATCAGCAATCAGCGGTTACCGGATGTGCGTACCATCGCCCCGCATCAGGTCGACAGCATACTGGGAAGCGAATGTGACCTGTTGATTGTCGATGCGCTGGATGGTTTGAATCCTGATGCACTGGCTGGTGCTAGTGGCACGCTGCGCAGTGGCGGGCTATTTCTGTTGCTCATTCCCCCACTGCAAAACTGCGTAGGCGTGATCCAAGAAAACGACGGTAATTCCAACCCGGTCCGAGCCGGCTATTTTCTGCAGTATCTGGCCGCAATGTTAGGCACCTCGGAGGTGACGATCCGGACCCAAAGCCAAACCCGTGATTCAACGATCCGTGGGCTGCAAATCCCCGTAAGTTCTCAAACCGCAACCAATTCTTCACTCGCTTGCACGGACGATCAACAGGCCGCAATCCATACTGTTCGCCAGGTGGTTTTGGGTCAACGAAAAAAACCGGCACTGTTAATCGCTGATCGAGGCCGGGGGAAATCTGCCGCCATGGGCCTGGCCGCTGCCAGCTTGCTGCAACAGGGGGTACGTCACATACTGGTTACCGCGAGTCATTATGCAGCCGTCCAATCACTATTCCACCATGCTCGGCAGCGGCTACCCGCATTGCGGATAGCTGGCAGGACTCTGAAGCTGGAAAATCAACACATTAGCTTCATGATGCCGGACCGTATCAGCCAGGAACTGCCCGCCACTGATCTATTACTGGTTGATGAAGCCGCATCGATTCCGGTGGCCGTGCTGACAAGCTGGTTGCATCACTATTCAAGAATTGCCTTTGCCACTACCGTTCATGGTTACGAGGGCAGTGGCCAGGGCTTTTTACTTCGTTTTGAGCGGCGACTTCACCAATGCAGCCGTGGTGTACGGAAAGTGCAGCTGCAAACTCCAATTCGTTGGGCACCGCAAGATCCACTCGAACAGCTGGTATTCCGCCTGCTATTACTGGATGCAGAACCGGCTTTGATAAAACTTCCCACAATAATTGTGCAGAGAAATCTGAAAATATCGAAATATCCACAGCAGCAATTGTCTGCGGATCCCGATTTACTGCGGCAACTATTCGGTTTGCTGATCACTGCTCACTACCGGACCCGGCCATCTGACTTGCGTTACCTGCTCGATACTCCAGGGCTGAAGGTCTATCTGGCATGGTATGACGGACAACTTCTCGGTACTGCACTGGTTGCCGAAGAAGCACCTGAGCCGGCAGAGCTGGCCCAGGCCATTGCCGAGGGCCGCCGTCGGCCACCCGGCCACCTGTTGCAACAGGCATTAGCCAACCACCTCGGCCTGACCGCCGCCCCAACGCTATCCTGCAGGCGGATCGTTCGTATCGCCATCCATCCCCAATGTCAAGGTCGAGGTTTCGGAAGCACTTTACTATGCAGGATCCGGGCGGAGGCACAAATTGCCGGGATTGACCTCATCGGTAGCAGTTTTTCGGCCAGTACCGACATGTTGCGGTTCTGGAACCGGCAAGGATTACACCCCGTCAGGTTAGGGCTACGCCGTAATGCAGCCAGTGGTCAGCATTCCTCATTGGTGGTACTGGGGCTGTCAACAGCTGGCAGACAACTAGGTCGGAATGCCCGCCTGCGTTTTCTGGACAGCTTTGAATACCAGCTGGCAGGGCCCTTGCGAACACTGGAACCGGAGCTGGTCATGGCCCTTACTCAAGCACATCATCCTGACGCATCGGCGAAGACACTGACGAGCTATGACCGGGAAACTCTACAGGCTTTTTGTGACAGTGGCCGGCAGTTGGCCCAATGCCTGGCATCGATCCATCGTGCGGTCTGGAATTTACTGGGCAACCGTGACCGGATCAGCAACCCGACACCCATACACTATGCCTTGATCCAACTCGGTTTGCAGTTCCAGGATCTGCATACTGTCACCACTGCCACCGGCTGGCCCAACCAATCCGTGCTCATGGAGGCTCTTCGTGAAGAATTACGGAGCTGCTTCGACCTACCTCAGTTACGTGGCGACCTTCTACGGTAAGGCGCCGGATTGGGTTCCAACCGAAAACGCAACAACCTGCGGCAAGGTGACGGTAGATAATTCTGCTGTTGCAGAAAACGGCGACACAAACGACGTTGCTTTCTGACCGGAAACTGTTCAAATTTCCTGACCCAGCGTCGAACACGTTGACGCTTTTTTCCCGGCATGGCCAGAAATCTCCGGGCACTGTTCAATAGCTGCTGTTTGCGTGGTGGAGGATAGAGACTCCAGCGGTTCTTGTGACGGCGCAATAAGTGACGTTCGGCAGCACTCAAATCTTTCCAGGCCGGATTCTGCTCCAGTTCGAACAGGCTGGTATCAGGTGCTGAGAGTTCATTCCGGGGCTGAATTTTCGGACTCGAATCAACCTGACCCACCGGGTATACATCCTGATTCACAGTCTGCGCCCTCAGCACGGGCTGATGGCTGAATAAAAGCAATCCCAGTAGTAGACTAACCAGGGGGATTGAACGAAGTCGTTGCAGCATCCGATCCCTCCGCCTGGGTATCAAGCCAGAGATAAAAATCGATATTTGCATACATTTCGTCACGTGCGGAAACGTAGTCGACAACTGCCCCTGGCACATTCGGAGCAACGATTTCGGCTGGTTGTACTGGCAACCAGCTGCGCCAGATGAAAAGCACGGCGAAAATCGATACCAATACCGGGACTACAACCGGAAAAAATCGCAGACTACGACGGACTGTTTTCCCGGTCACACCGACACGTCGCTGAACCAACTGTGTTGTCAACCAGGGTTGCTTTGCCTGCTCGTAGCGGCCCAGTGGCTGCTCCAGCCCGGACCAGAACTGCAGGGATTGGGTACAGCGTGAACATTGCTCCAGGTGGGCAGCCAATTCCCGTTGC
>DRJH01000110.1 GCA_011052285.1 Gammaproteobacteria bacterium | reverse complement strand
GGTAGCCTCGCTGGTACGAGTGGGGGAACGATTACGAGCCCAGGGACATTCCGAGGGTGACACACTGCCGCGCGATATGAGCCGCCTGGGAAATTACTACATGATGTGTTACATGCCAGCCCTGAGCCATCAAGATCCAAAATACAAGAGATGTATCACGATAATTCGCTACGAGGATCTGGTGACCAATCCGGCGCTAGTCATTGACACTATTCATCGGGCCAGCGGCCTGAAGTTTGAGGAATTCAACACCGAATCAGAGTGGCAGCATAATGAAATAGATTATGAGGATCTTGAGCGAAAAAAAAACGCATGGCTGTCAGAACTTTGGGGCAAGAAGATATCAAGCTCCCGCATCGGCACCTATAGAGAAACCCTAACCCAGGAGGAGATCGGTATACTGGAAAAGATTTGTGCCGGGCCATTAACCACCTTTGGGTATCTATAATGGCAGCTTCAATATTAAACATGCAGAAGGTACACCCCGAGGAAACTCATTTATGCTTTGTCACGAGTATGCCAGATCGTAAAGAGGGCAATCTGAAACATCATGTTTGAACCAGCCGACAATGTATTGCATACTACATATCACGTTCCGGTACGACCCTTGTTGGGGCTTAGTTCCACAACTTGAACAACGCCAATTGGCGTCCAATATTGAAAAGAACTTTTGGTGGGTAATAACCGTTTTATTTATGTGAGCAACAATACGATAACGCTTTATGGGCAACCCAACTGATTATGGACGCTGGTTAGCAGTTTCAAAGGATATATCTTCGTGGCAAGAACGTAATGTAGTGCTCGGGAAAATGATCACTCCTGGATCCAGTGTAGTTGACGTTGGAGCAGGAAATCGGTTTCTGCGAGAACAGCTTCCTGATGGATGCGAGTATCAAGCGGTCGATTGTGTCAATAGCAGCGAAGAAACGATCATCGCTGATTTCAACAAAGATGTTATACCAGTCCTGCCCCGGTTCTATGAGTTCGTAGTTTGCAGTGGAATAATGGAATATATTGTTGATCCTGGCGAGTTTTTAAAAATCGTTACCTCTTGGGGCAAGATAACAATTCTTTCTTATGCGGTAGCCGATACATTTCCGGATGTTACTGCGCGCCGTGCCAACGGATGGATTAACGATATCGAGGTAAAAGGTCTGGTAGACCTGTTTACCTCCCAGCAGCATGATTACAAGTGTGTTGCCAATTGGCGGGGATAGTTAATCTTTATACTACGGTAACTATGATCAAGTTCAGTTAGACCTAATATGTTGAACGCGATGAACAAGTCCGTCGACCTATTCTGGCCATCTGTGCCTCGACCAGGGAATGTTGGCGACATTCTAACACCATGGATGTTACTCAAATCGAGTATACAGCCTCGATGGGTCAGTAAAGACTCCTCGAACAAAATCCTTGGCATTGGCTCTATCGCCCGCTGGGCAAAACCCGGTGACCATGTTTGGGGGGCAGGAATATTTAACCGTACTGATTACCTGACACCAGAGGCAATTTATCATGCAGTGCGCGGGCCGCTGACAAGGCAACGAGTCCTCGATTGCGGAGGTAAATGTCCGGAAATTTACGGTGATCCGGCGTTATTACTGCCAAGGCTGCTTGATACCACGAATATCCCGATTCAGTACAAGCTTGGTGTAGTACCTCATTACGCCGACCAGGCCAGTTTCGATTATTCCCTATTTCCTCCGGATACAACAACCTTTATCAATGTTTTAAATGCGCGACCTGAGTATGTAATCGCTCACATATGTTCTTGTGAGCGAATCATTTCCAGTTCACTGCATGGCATCATCATCGCACATGCCTACAATATTCCAGCACGCTGGGTACAATTCACGGATCGTCTTCATGGAGACGATGTAAAATTTCTTGATTATTTTCTTTCCATCAGCATTGAACCATATGACCCGGTAATGCCACCTGATTTCGATGAGTCAATTGAACCGGTCAATCTTACCATTGACCTTGATGCAATCTGGGATGCAAGGCCATGGAAGTAAACAACAAAAACCGGTATTACAGCCGCTGTCTCGCCAGCGGCAGCTTATTCCGTGCAGTTTGTCAGGCCTGCAGAAGATCCTCGAGTATCCCACACCATTGTTGATCGAAACGCTCGCTACTGAAATTCCTGCTAGTCTGAAAGCCTTGTGCAGCAATTTCTCTTGCACGGTCCGGGTTGGTAATCGCAAACACCAGATTTTCAGCCACCGCATCGATATCGGGATAGTTGGTAACCAGGGCATTTTGTTTATGCACGATGAAATCCTTCCCTCCAAATGCCTCAAATCCGGTTGCGGCACATCCCGAACCCATCGCCTCCAAAATAGGCAGTCCGAAACCTTCCATCGGACTCAGACTCAGGTAGTATTTTGCCTGGCCGAGGATATCTGCCATTTGTTTCTGGGAAAGCTTCTCAAAGGCCTTTACCTGAACATTGGGACAACGATTGGCCATTTTCCTGCCAACCAACGGCAATAATGTCTTAACGATTGGCTTGAAGGCCAGAACGACTATTTCGTCTTTTCGCTCTTCCCATGGCTTCCCTCCCTGAAATACGGATGTATCAATAAATGGTGGAATGATCGGACCATCGACACCGAAATACCGGTTGGCATATTTGCGAACGAATTCCGTAGTAAAAACGTATTGGTCAAAAAACGAATCAAGTACCTGATAGGTATTCACCCCCTGAACATAGCAGAGCTTTTTCCCTGGTAGACGCGGTCCATACATCATCGCAGACAATCCACCGGTTGATACCAGGATGTCTTCATGTGTAATGGTCTTTTCCAGTTCCTCATTGCTTATAATCGGGAATTCCAGTGAATACTGGAAACATGAATCCACAGGCCTGGGGACACCCGTCGCATACACTGACAGATGGAAATAATCATGCAGAATTCGCCCTATATGGTATGACATGTGGGCACCACCATTCATAAGATAGGCACCCGCAATAAACACACGACGTTGTAACATTGTCTTCCACTCCGAGAGATTTCCTTAACAATAAGGTGGATACACGTCATGCAGTCCTGTTCATGCCGATCAGGAGACTGATATCTAGTCTAGAGTACAGGAAAATCAACACTTCTTTCAGCATCAATTTAGCACTTAAGGAAGGACTGAACAATTGAGATTATTTTGTTTCACTTGCCTTCCTCGATCAAACGTAAGCGTTCATTCCAAGCACCCGGATTCCAGACACAGCAATAACATCACACACCCCTCTGTAGCGCTCGAATTCACCGAATACCGGGTTTATACTTCCTATACACTTTAGGGCTATGGAGTGACAGCTATGGAAAAAGTAAAATCATCCCGGGAGTGCTTGTCTTGTACAGCTTGTTGCGATGGATGGCTCCAATTGTCTGTATTTCTTGAAACCGTGTGCCCGGGCCATCCATGTACCCATAGAACAGCCGATGGCTGTGGCATCTACGAAAACAGGCCAACTAATCCGTGCAAAATATTTAAGTGTGGATGGTTAATTGATAACAGTCCGCTCCCTGACTGGATGAGGCCAAGTGACTCAAAAGTAATATTTTTATTCAATAAATATTCCTGGAAAAATCAGCATGTGGATAATGCAATATCTACAGGAGAAGAAATGCCCTCTACTACTATAGATTGGCTTAAAAACTTCACTCTGCAAAATAAACGCCTTTTGTTAGTTACAGAACAAAAGTATATGGGGGAAAATAATCCATTAAGAACAAAAATAACAGTATTTGGCACCGATGAGTTTAGAAATAGCATCGGTGATTTGGCCAGAAACAGAAAATTATTTCTTGATGGCAAGATACTTGGTTGAATTAACATGCCTGAGATAAGGCGCAATCAATATGAAGAGGCACGGGGTTTTGCCACCCGTATCGTTAACTACGAAGCACTGACCAGGCACACAGAGCAGGAACTGCAGCAAATCATAAATTTCCTGGATATGGCGTGGACGATCATCTGCTCGAACATCACACTATGCATTCAGGCACATCAGTTGGTGTCACTGTCAATGACCGGCCGGTCGATACTTCCAGCATCGGACGCTGGCCCGATCTGCTGACAGCGGAAGATCAGGACATCATCCATACTGTTTGCGGCCAAACAGCACGTGATTACGGCTATGAGTTTTAATTTGCCTCCCGCACTGGAAGTCCGCTCGACTGACCAAACAAAGGTTTACAGTGTATGATTTCCGCGGCCCTGCCGAAAAACGGCCATTAGCAGACAACCGGATCGAAGCAGTAATGGGCACCAGGAAAATTTTGTTGCGAGGGCGAAAGAAAAAGGCCGAGGCGCTGATCGAGACAAATCGCCTGGAGGATGCCAGGGCGCTCTATATAAAAATATGCGCCGCAGATCGCAGGGACGCCGGGGCGTGGGGACGCCTGGCGCGATTGAACTGGCGCCTGGGCCGGCTTGCGGAAGCGGAGTCCTGTTGCCGGAAGGCTATTGGTTTGCAACACGGCCATCTTGATGCCCATAGCGTGTTGGGGTTGGTCTCCATGGCGTCAGGAAAGCTCACGGAGGCGGAGCAGGCTTTTCGCAGCGTACTGGAGATCGACGATACGCGGGCAGACGCCTACAACAACCTGGGCCAGGCCCTTGGCTTGCAGAAACGCCCGCATGACGCGATTGAGACGCTAAAAAAAGCACTTGCGCTGAACCCCCGTGCCCCGGAGATCCATAACAATCTTGGGCATACACTTCGATCAGCGGGGCTAGTTGTCGAGTCCGAGGCGGCTCACCGCAGGGCAGTTGAGCTGCGACCCTCGTCGCCGGCATTCTATAGCAACTGGTTGTTGAGCCTGAATTACCTCCCGGATGCAAACCCCGACCGGATTTTCCAGTATCACGTGGAGTGGGGCCGGCGGTTTTCCGGACCGATTGCCAAGTACGCTGACTATGCGAACTCCAGGGACCCGGAACGAAAGTTGTGTGTAGGGTATGTGTCGCCGGATTTTCGCAAGCATCCTGTAGCCTGTTTCCTGGAATCGATTTTAGGCAACCATGACCATGCAGGCATCCAGGTGATATGTTATGCGGACATCCCTGAAGAAGATGAGGTAACCAAACGCCTTAGAGGATACGGGGTACCTGGCGGATGGTCCATGGAATGACGGACGAGGCGCTGACCCATCAGATACGTAATGACGGTGTTGATGTACTGGTGGATCTGGCGGGACACACGTCGGGCAATCGATTGCTCGTCTTCGCCGCCAGGCCCGCGCCGGTTCAGGTTTCCTACCTGGGTTACTGCAATACTACCGGCCTTGTGGAGATCGATTACCGGATTTCCGATGTAATCGCGGATCCGCCTGGATCGGAAAAACGATATACTGAAAAGCTGGTGTTGTTGGAGAGCGGCTTCAGTTGTTACACACCGCCCCGGAATGCGCCAGACGTTTCCGGCCCGCCTTGTGGCGAATCCGGAATGGTCACCTTCGGCTCGCTGAATATGACAGGAAAACTCAATCTGGATGTGATCACACTGTGGAGTACTTTGATCAAGGCGGTGCCGGACTCACGCTTGCTGATATTCCGTGATGAACTTCGCGGCTGGGTGAAACAGCGGCTACAGGAACTTTTTGCACGTCAGGGCGTTCGTGACGGATCGGTGGAATTCCGCTGCGGAGTGACGCCGGACCAGCACTATCTATCGATCTATGACGAGATCGACATCGCCCTGGATACCTTTCCCTGGAACGGCCACACCACTACTTGCGAAGCACTGTGGATGGGGGTGCCGGTCATCACTTTGGCGGGAGACAGCCATCGCAGCCGCATGTGTGCCAGTGTGCTTCACCAGCTCGGCCTGCAGGACTTCGTCGCCGGGAACCATGAAGCGTATATCCAGCTCGCTACAACCCTGGCGGCGGATCGTCAGCAGCTCGCAGCGTTTCGAGGGCAGCTGCGTTCCATGATGGCGTCATTGCATGCGGACTGCGGAGTGACAGTCACGAGGGAACTGGAGCGCGCGTACAGGGGCATGTGGAGACAGTGGTGCAGTAAGCAACCATAAACGTGAGACTTCACTATAGCATTTACAGAATTCCAGAGACAAAACTTGATTATGAGCGAGGATCGAAAACTCACGGGAAAACGCCTGCTTGAGCAGGCGAAGGCATTGCATTCCCGGAAACACCATGCTGAAGCAATAAAGGCATACCGGAGCGCACTTGCAGCGGATCCATCTCAGGCTGAAACCCACTACCTTCTGGGGAATGCCCTGCGCGAAGCCGGACGACCCAATGATGCCCTTAATGCCTATAGAGCTTTGCTTGCGCTACAACCCGGGCATCTTATGGGGGCTAATAACCTGGGTGCGCTGTTGTTACATCTTGGAAATGCTCCCGCGGCTCTTGAGCTGCTTTTACGCACAGTTAAAATGTTTCCTGATGCCGCGCAAATCCGGGTCAATCTTGCGAATACCTATAATGCACTGGGCCTGCTCGATAAGGCCATCGAACAGGCACGGATGGCATTAGATATAAAGTCAGACTTTTTTGACGCCTATTGCATCCTTGGGTCAGCCCTGCAGAGATTAGGACAGCTTGACGAGGCGCTCGAGAATTATTCCATAGCCGCTGCCTTACGCCCGGGAGACATTAATGTCCAACTCGGGCGTGCACACCTGTTGGAATTGAAAGGTAATTATCCGCAGTGCTGGACCCTGATAAAGCCGCTGCTCCGGACAGGTCACCCTCGTGCAGCAGCAATATACTTTGACCTCGGCCCCCATATCGGCCGACGTGACGAGGCCGTGATATTGCTGCAGTCATTACTTGCACATGGCAGCCTTCCAGACGCCGCACAGTCATCAATGCATTTTAAACTTGGAAAACACTTTGATGAGACCGGAAAATTCGATGATGCCTTTTTTCACTACTCCCATGCTAACAGGCTCACCGGAAAAACGTTTAACCTTGACAATACTGTCAGGCTGTTTAATGCCATTATCTCTGTTTATAACAATGATTTTGTGCAAACCATGCCACGTTCAGAGAATAATTCACGGCGCCCAATCTTTATCCTCGGCATGCCACGTTCAGGAACCAGCCTGGTAGAACAGATTCTAGCCAGCCATCCAGATGTTGGTGGAGGGGGCGAATTACCTTACATAGATGAAGTCGCAAACCGGATTTCAGCTCAGCGCGGCAAGTCCGGACTATTTCCGGCCGGTGTAACTGAAACAGGGAGGAATCAGCTTGAGATTTTAGCCAATCGCTATTTACAACGCGTAACCAGACATGAGGGGAACACGAAGCACATGACCGACAAAATGCCGCATAACTTTGTATATATTGGAATTATTATGCAAATGTTCCCCCGTGCATCAATCATTCATTGTGCAAGAAATCCTGTCGATACCTGCCTGTCCTGCTACTTTTCGCACTTTGGGAACGACAGCCATGATTATTCGTACAATCTTTCTACACTGGGTAAATATTATTGCCAGTATCGTCGATTGATGGATCACTGGAATGATCTCTTTGGACACCGTATCCTTACTATTACTTATGAAAATATGGTTTACAATCAAGAGTCGGTAACACGAGACTTACTAAACTTCTGTGGGCTTGAATGGAACGACCGATGTTTAGAGTTTCACGAATCCGCACGCACTGTCTACACGCTGAGTTATAAACAAGTACGTGAGCCGTTGTATAGTGACTCTATTGACCGCTGGAAAAACTATGGAAAATATCTGACGCCACTCCGTAAAGAGCTGGAAAAACTGATCTAGACTGGCGGGAGACTAAAATATAAATGCCATTATGATAACCGACGAAGATGTGAGGCGATTGTTTCAGAACGGACGGAGCATTCTGAGATTGATTCGGCGAAGGGTGACATCTCATCGTTCATCACAACTCCACGATGGCTTGCTGTAGCGGTTCATCCGGCAAATGGTTCAGTCCTTTGGGGACCGCCATCTGCATGGCGGCCTTGAGGATGCGCCCGGCATGCCGGGGCAACCCGAGGGAGGCCTGTCGTAGCAGTTCCATGCCGGAGTCGGCCAACAGGGTATGGGAACAGCCCGCCGATTGCAGGGCATGGTCGATCAGTGCTTTGAAGCGTTCACGCTCGGTGATGGGTTTGAGCTGCACGCGGGCCTGGATGCGGCTGGCCAGTGCGGCATAGGGCGCCCGATCCAGGGTGCGAGCCAGCGAGGGATGTCCGACCAGCCAGATGCTCATCAGATCCCGGGAGTCGAAGGCGAAGTTGAGGAAGGCCGGGAAGTCGCGGAAGAACTCGGCGGGTAGATTCTGCGCTTCGTCGATGATCC
>DRJH01000109.1 GCA_011052285.1 Gammaproteobacteria bacterium | reverse complement strand
GTGATGCGCTGCAATACCGCCTTCAGAACAGTGGTGCACGGGTCGTCCTGGTCGATGCTTCGCGGCGTGAGATGGTGGAATCGCTCAAACCTGGGCTGGCGGAACTGAAACTCATTATCGACTGTGATGAGAAGGCCGGAGATGCCAGTTACCAGGTGTTGTTATCCCGTGCTTCCGATCAATTTGTTACTGCAGCTACTTTTGCTAACGACCCGGCGTTGTTGATCTATACCTCAGGCACCACGGGTCCACCCAAGGGAGCGTTGGTCGCACATCGGTCCCTGATCGGCAATCTGACCGGGTTTGAGATGTCACAGAATTTCTTTCCTGAGCCGCATGATGTGATGTGGACCCCATCCGATTGGGCCTGGACCGGTGGTTTGCTCGATGCTTTGTTGCCTTCGCTCTATTATCGACGGCCCGTATTGGGCTATATGGCACGGGGTTTTGATCCGGAGAAAGCCTGCGATTTAATGGCTCGTTATCGGGTTACGAATAGCTTTTTAGCCCCTACGGCACTGAAGATGTTGCGTCAGTTGGGAAATATTCAACAGCGTTATACGCTGCATTTACGCGGCATCATGTCGGCCGGAGAACAGGTTGGTGAAGAGCTGATCCACTGGGGACGTGATGTTCTTGGCGTGACCATCAACGAAATGTGGGGTCAGACCGAATTTAATTACCTGGTGGGTAACTCGCATAGGGTTATGCCGGTCAGACCGGGTTCCATGGGTAAGCCTTATCCGGGTCATGAGGTGATGCCAATCGATAAACAGGGTCATCCGGTGGCGGTTGGTGAAGTGGGTGAATTGGCCGCTCGTTGCAGTGGGGATCCGGTGATGTTCCTGGGCTACTGGCACAATGAAGCAGCAACCCGCGATAAAATCATCGGAGACTGGTTCCTGACCGGGGATCTGGGGCGCAGGGATGAGGACGGGTATTTATGGTTTCTGGGGCGCCACGATGATGTTATCAGTAGTGCGGGTTATCGTATTGGCCCCGGAGAGATCGAGGATTGTCTCATCAAGCATCCGGCAATTGCCCAGGCTGCAGCGATCGGCAGCCCCGATGCTTTGCGTGGGGAAATTATTAAAGCCTATGTGGTGCTGGTGGCGGATACCGCGGCTAGTCCGGAGATGAAAAAAAGCATTCAACAGCATGTAAAAGAAAACCTGGCTGCCTATGAATATCCACGGGAGATTGAATTTATCGACAGTTTGCCGATGACGACTACCGGCAAAGTGCGGAGAGTGGATTTGCGACGGCTGGATCAAGGAGGGAACTTAGGCGTTGCAAATAAATAGTTACGTTGTTTATTTGCAGCCTCCTGGCTGTTGTCACGTCTGTTGGGACAGTCTTCAGGATGTCTATTTCTCAAAACCTTTCAACATCCTGCCCAGTGGCTTGCCGCCGAGCAAATGCAGGTGCAGGTGTGGGATTTCCTGGCCACCATCGTGGCCACAATTGACAATTAAACGATAGCCGTCTTTGGCAATACCTTCCCTTGCTGCGAGACGCTGGGCCACGGTAAATAGCCTGCCAAGCATCGGCTCGTCATTTTCTTCGATATCATTGACACCGGGAATCGGCTTGTTGGGTACAATAAGGATATGTATGGGCGCCTGTGGGGCGATATCCCGAAAAGCGGTGATTTGGTCATCCCGATAGATGATATCTGCAGGTAGATCACCGCGGATGATTTTTGTAAACAGGGTGTCCCGGAGCATGCTGGTAATTACCTGCGTAGAATGAGACGACGAACCAGAACCTTAACGGAGATTTGAGAGCAATGAAAGTGTTTACTGCATTTCGTATCCATCAGCAGGGCAAGGAGGTCAAAGCCGGTTTTGAACAACTGACACTGGATGATTTGACCGAGGGGGATGTGGTCATCAAGGTCAGTTATTCCGGTATCAACTACAAGGATGCCCTGGCCGCAACCGGTAAGGGCCGGATATTGCGTACCTCACCACTCAATGGTGGGATTGATCTTACGGGTAGGATCGTCCGATCACAGGATCCGGCCTTCCAGGCTGGAGATTCGGTGTTGGTCTGTGGCTGTGGTTTGTCTGAAACTCGCGATGGTGGTTATGCAGAATATGCCCGGGTGCCTTCCTGTTGTGTAGTCAAGGTCCCGGAAGGCCTGACTGAATTTGAAACCATGGTAATTGGTACCGCAGGATTTACTGCCGGCCTGGCAGTACAGCGTCTGCAGGATAATGGCCAGACTCCGGAAATGGGGCCTATACTGGTGACTGGGGCAACGGGTGGGGTCGGTAGTCTTGCCATCAATATGCTGTCCCAACTCGGCTATGAAGTGGTCGCACTAACCGGCAAAATGGCCCAGGAAGCGTATCTCAAGTCGCTTGGCGCCAGTCGTCTGCTTGATCGACATACACTGGAAATGGGTAATAAACCGATGGAGAAGGCGACCTGGGGTGGTGCGGTCGATAGTCTTGGTGGACAGACCCTGTCCTGGTTGACACGTACCGTAAAGCCTTGGGGTAGCATCGCATCGATTGGATTGGCTCAGGGGTGGGAAGTGCAGACTACGGTAATGCCATTCATATTGCGTGGTGTTTCGATTCTGGGGATCAATTCCATCGAAATGCCTGTGGCGGTGCGACAGCATGTATGGGGTCGTCTCGGTGAGGATTTGCGGCCCTCTAAAATGGAGACCATCGGCGGTAAAACCATTGGCTTCAAGGAACTTCCCGCAGCCTTTGGGGATTATATGTCTGCAAACGTGGTAGGGCGTACCGTGGTCAGCATTGGCAAGTAGAACGTAAATCCGTAACCGAAGAAGTACATTGTAATGCCATTTGTTTTTAACGCTAAGAAACCGGATTCTTCTGGAATTGTGTGGGTAGATGCTCAAAACTTGGGCCCCAACCGGCACTGGTTGGCTACTTTGTAAGAGATGAACAGCAAGATACCGGATAGATGCGGTTGGGTGGCTTTGGCTGGAGAATACGAAGCCCATCCACAATTACAGGGTAACTACCGAACCGATTGGGCCATTATCGGAGCGGGTTTTACCGGGCAGGCAGCGGCACGCCGCCTTGCGCAGCTGGTTCCTGAACAGCGTATTCTCTTGATTGAGGCAAAAAAGTTCGGGCAGGGTGCCAGCGGTAGAAATTCTGGTTTTGTGGTGGCCCATGAATCACCTGGGCATGCCAAGCTCAAATCTCATCGTGATCTGCACCAATATCAGGCCTTGCATACACTCGATCAGGCAGGTACTGTGGCATTGCGCAAGTGGGTGCGTGAGTTCGATATAGACTGTCAGTGGCAGGATATAAGTTCCGTTCACGCGGCCCATGATCCGGATAATTTTCCAATTCTTGATAACCAGGTTCGGGTATTTGAGCAGCTTGGTATCCCAACCCGGTTATTGCGGGCTGATGAACTTAGCCAACGACTGGGAACTTCCTTTTACGGTCGGGGTGTGTGCTGTGAAGGAGGGGCGCTGGTACAGCCTGCAGCGCTGATTAAGGGTTTGTTGGATAGGCTGCCCGACTCCGTGGAATGTTATGAATACAGCCCCGTGCGGAAAATATCCCGCAGAAACGGGAAAATCGTCCTGGAGCTGCTGCATGCTGAAGTGGTTGCTGATCGGGTCATTATCTGTAACAACGCGTTTATACCTGAGCTTGGCGTGCACCGGAACAGAATGTTTCCTTTGGCTTTGACCGCTAGTTTAACTCGCCCGCTGCACCCCGGAGAGGAGCGGCAACTCGGACAACAGGTTAAGCCATGGGGTGTGCTTTCACCACAGCCTCTGGGGGCGACGTTACGATTGACAGCTGACCGGAGGTTGTTGATACGCAATACGGCAGAGTATCGGCCATCGGGTATTCCCATACAGATTATTGGTCAAAAGCGTCATCAACATATGCTAGGTTTGAAAAAACGATTTCCCTGGTTACCTGAGGACTGTATAGAACACACCTGGAGTGGCCATATTTGTATCAGTCGTAATGCCAAACCGGACTTTGCTGCGGTATCCGAAGGATTGTACCTCGCCGGTTGCTACAATGCCTCCGGTGTGGCAAGAGGTACCATTCTGGGACGTCTTGTTGTTGATCATGCACTGGGCGCAGCCTCTGATCTGCTGGATGCCGTACATTCATTAACCCAGCCAGCCCTATTGCCACCGAGGCTATTCTTCGGTATAGGAGCCCGGGTTGTGATGAGATGGAAGCGGTTTAAAGGGGCTAGTGAAGCATAAAGAATCCTTCATTGCTTGTTTAATTGTATCAATCAAAGGTTCAGGAATGTCAGAAAAAGTCAGTATTCAGAAAGTAACGACTCAGGATAACCCCTTGTTGCCCTGGCTGTTGCTTGAAGCACCCCAAATCAAGAGCCCGGAGGAATTGACCGGGGCATTAGCCCGGCAACTCGTTAAAATCGAGGTACCGATCTGGCGTCTCGCGGTTGTCATTCGAACGCTGCATCCGCAGGTAGTGGGCACCAACTACCGTTGGTCTCAAGCGGCCGAGGAGGTCGAGGTTTTTCAGGCGAAGCGGGATCGAATTGACACTGAAGCCTATACCAACAGTCCTTTGGTCCCGATATTTGAAGGAGCAGGAGCGATTAGACGGCGCCTCGATGTGGATAATCCTCTGCTGGATTTTGGTATTCTTAAGGAATTTCACGATGCTGGCGCTACTGACTATGTGGCCATGCCAATGTATTTTTCTGATGGGCAGATTCATGCCCTGACATTGACGACAATGCAACCAGGGGGGTTTGCGACCAGTGATCTGGGATATGTCTATGAGACTATCGGGGTATTAGGTCGACTCTATGAGGGTTATGCCATGCGCCACACAGCGGTAACCCTGCTGGAAACGTACCTTGGGAAACATGCCGGAGGACGTGTGCTGGAAGGGCAGATCACCCGTGGTGGTGGAGATGATGTAGAGGCGGTTATCTGGTTTTGTGACCTGCGCGATTCGACACCTCTGGCACAGAGCATGTCTCGTCCTGATTTTTTATCTCTGTTGAACGATTTTTTCGACTGTATGGCCGGTGCGGTTCTCGATAACGGTGGCCAGGTACTACGGTTCATCGGCGATGCAGCACTCGCCATTTTTCCGGTAACCAGTGGCAAACATACCTGGATGGAATGCTGCACCAATCCGGAAGCGGCTCGTGATCGTGCACTTGTGGCTGCAGCCGATGCGCAGCAGCGAATCAATGAGGTCAACCATCGACGTCAACAGATAGGGCAGGCGCAGCTTCGTTTTGGGTTGGGGCTGCACCAAGGCGAAGTCACCTATGGTAATATCGGCACCGCGACACGGTTGGAATTTACCGTCATTGGTAGTGCAGCCAATGAAGCGGCACGGGTTGAGGGCTTATGCAAGAGCCTGCATGAGCCTGCCCTGCTGTCGGAGGCGTTTGCAAGCTATTACCCAAACCGGTTTGTTTCACTGGGACGCCATCAGTTACGCGGTGTGCCAGGGGATCAGGAGATCTTTGCCTTGCGAGAAAAAGTTGTCTAAGGTGATGGCCATTGAGCGTTTTCATGGTGTACTGGCGCCGGTAATCACCCCCTTCGATACCGATTTACGGCCCGATGCGGAGCGTCTGCTGAACCACTGCCGCTGGCTGTTGGCACAAAACGTAGGTCTGGCAGTTTTCGGGACCAACAGTGAAGGTAATTCGCTGTCAGTAGATGAAAAAATTGATTTGCTCGATCAGTTGATTGATCGAGGAATTGATTCCACACAGATGATGCCGGGAACCGGTTGTTGTGCGCTCACCGATTCTGTACGTCTAAGCACTCATGCCGTGCGGCGAGGGTGTCGTGGTGTTTTGATGTTGCCGCCCTTTTACTACAAGCATGTCAGTGATGAAGGATTGTATCAATATTATGCGCAGATTATCGAACGGGTCGGCAGTAGTGCGCTGCAAATCTATCTCTATCATATTCCTGCAGTCTCGCAGGCACCCATCCATCTGTCATTGATTGAGCGCCTGCTAAAAGATTATCCGAAAAACATAGCTGGAATTAAGGACAGCTCTGGTGATTGGAGCAATACGGAGATGTTGCTGCAACAAGGTTGGGACGATTTCCATGTTTTTGCCGGCAGTGAACTGTTTTTGCTGCAGAATATGCGAGCAGGCGGTGCCGGCTGTATCTCTGCAACAGCCAATATTAATGCAGCTGCAATAAACCAGCTTTATAGACAGTGGAAAACTGAAGATGCAAAAAGGCTGCAGCAGTGTTTGAATAAAGTTCGCCTACTGGTGCAGCAATATCCGCTAATTCCGGCTCTGAAGGCCATTGTAGGTCATTATGCGGCAGATTTATCCTGGGAACGCCTGCGACCGCCACTGGTTGCACTCAGCCCGATTCAGAAACAAACATTGTTGCAGCAGCTTGAGAAAAATCACTTCAGCATGCCGGGCTTGGCGGAGAACTGAGAAAAATGGTTT
>DRJH01000108.1 GCA_011052285.1 Gammaproteobacteria bacterium | reverse complement strand
GGCATTGCTGGATCAGGGTTGCCCCCATTGTCCAATATTCCCCACTGCTGCCTCCCGTAGGAGTCTGGGCCGTGTCTCAGTCCCAGTGTGGCTGGTCATCCTCTCAGACCAACTACGGATCGTCGCCTTGGTGAGCCATTACCTCACCAACAAGCTAATCCGACGCAGGCTCATCTAATGGCACGAGGCCTCCGAAAAGGTCCCCCGCTTTCCCCCTTGGGGCTCATGCGGTATTAGTCCGGGTTTCCCCGGGTTATCCCCCACCATAAGGCAGATTCCTACGTGTTACTCACCCGTCCGCCACTCGTCAGCGCAAAAGCAAGCTCTTGCCTGTTACCGTTCGACTTGCATGTGTTAAGCCTACCGCCAGCGTTCAATCTGAGCCAGGATCAAACTCTCCAGTTTAAGCTTTGCTGCATTGTCGTCACTTTACTAAGCGACAACCACTTGCGCCTATCCGTCAGGTTACTAACAAAACAGACTACAAGCGTGCTTTCTGGAAACTTCAATCACTATAAAAACGAAAGCGCCCACACAAGCTGCTTGATTCCAAATTTTAAAAGAGCTTTGCGAGGGGGTTTGACCCCAAGCGAGCGGCGCATTATACGCGCTCTTTCTACATCGTCAACTACTTTTTCAAGAATTTCCCGAAGACCACAAAGCCATCTACTCAGACTATCGAAGCCTCAATATTGCACTGCAATAATGCCGTGAAACCCCCCAGCAAGAGCAAGAACTTCAGCGCTTTTACACCACCTCACGGTGCTGGAAATTTCCAAAATCGGGCCGGTTATTTTATAGCACCTAATTCCTCCAGGCAAGGAAAAACAGGAAAAACAGTTGAAAAACAGTTGATCTGTCACTTTTTCCAATGACCAAAATATCGTAACGATTCAGCGTGTTTAGATTTTGGTTCAGTACAAGGCATTTTCGCACGGAGAATGTGAGCATTCGGGTACGAAAATAACGCCGTAATGGGACAAATTCCATTGGCAGACACCGAATCTGGCTGGGGGACCAGGATTCGAACCTGGATTGACGGAGTCAGAGTCCGTAGTCCTGCCGTTGGACGATCCCCCAATCGACCCCGGATAGTTATCGTTTGGAGTATTGCGAACGCTTGCGAGCTTTGTGCAGCCCAACCTTCTTACGCTCTACTTCACGTGCATCCCGAGTAACAAAGCCGGCTTTTCGCAGATCCGCCCGTAGCTCTTCATCAAACTGCATCAATGCGCGGGTGATGCCGTGTCGAATAGCACCCGCCTGCCCGCTGTTGCCACCACCGCAGACGTTCACCATAATATCGAACTTGTCCTTCATATTCACCGTTTCCAATGGTTGCCGGACAATCATTCGCGCCGTCTCACGACCAAAATAGGCGTCAAGTGAGCGCTTGTTGACAACAATATCGCCGCTTCCGGGGCAAAGACGAACGCGTGCGACCGAACTTTTTCGTCTGCCGGTGCCGTAATAGGTTTGTTTGCTGGTCATGCATTATTCCTGTAGATGGTTTACAGCTCCAGTACCTTGGGCTGTTGTGCTTCGTGCGGCTGATCGGGTCCGGCATAGACATGCAGCTTACTGAACATCACCCTGCCTAGTCGATTTTTCGGCAACATCCCTCTCACCGCTGACTCGATAATTCGGGTCGGATGGCGTTGTCGTTGATCTTTTAGTGATACCGAATAGATGCCGCCGGGGTATCCACTATGGTGGTGGTACATTTTGTCGGTTTCCTTGCGTCCGGTGACGTGTACCTTGTCAGCGTTGATCACTACAATATGATCACCGGTATCAACATGTGGCGTGAACTCCGCCTTATGTTTGCCGCGCAGTCTGCGGGCTACTTCCGACGCCAGGCGCCCCAGTACTTTATCCGAGGCGTCAATAACATACCATTGACGTCGCACAGTTTCAGGTTTAGCAGAATATGTCTTCATTGCCACAAGTCGTAAAGTTAGTACAAAAGAAGGGTCGGCGATTCTACTGAAAGCCTGCGATACGTGCAAGCTCAGGGGGCGATATTTTTCAATAGGCTACACAAAAAATAGTCGGCTGGATTCGTTTACTGCCTATCCGGCAACATTTTTCCTGGATTCATGATGTTTTGCGGGTCGAGCGCTTGTTTAATACTGTACATAACCGACAGTGCTTCTCCGTGCTCGGCCTGCAAAAAATCTTTTTTGCCCAATCCCACCCCGTGTTCTCCGGTACAGGTCCCGCCCAGTGCCAAGGCCCTCATCACCATCCGCTCATGTAGATCCTGAGCTTTGTTGACCTGCTTGGGATCTTGGTGATCGACCAGTAGTACCAGATGGAAATTGCCATCACCAACATGCCCCACCATCGGCGCCAGCAGCTTTTCCCGCTGGATATCACGGCGGGTCTCAACAATACATTCTGCCAGTCGGGAAATTGGCACGCAAACATCTGTAGCCCAGATTCGGCTTTGTGGTAACAAGGCCTTGCCAGCATAGGCCATATCATGGCGAGCTCGCCACAGACGATGACGATCCTCGGGTTTAAGAGCCCATTGAAAATCACTGCCACCATGATCTGCGGCAATCACCTGCACCATTTGCGCCTGCTCACGGACACTTTTTGCACTGCCGTGAAACTCCAGAAACAGGGTTGGCTGCTCAACATAGTCCGTTCCTGAGTAGCGATTTATTGCCTGCATGGAAACATCATCGACCAGTTCAATTCGGGCCACCGGGATGCCCGACTGGATG
>DRJH01000107.1 GCA_011052285.1 Gammaproteobacteria bacterium | reverse complement strand
GCACATTCCAGTGCTTCGACGGGGCTTTGGAAAAAGGTTTGCATACGGGCAAAGTCTTTTTCTTTGAGCAGTAGTGCCTCCCGGTCTGCTTGTTGCCATTGCGCTTCAACCATAGTGCCAAATCGCTTAATGCCCAGGTTTTTTACCAATACCTTGATACGGGCCTTGTGAATATTGTCTCGTCGGCTGTACAGATTATGGACCCGCAACACCGCCTCCAGGTAAGACAACAGGTGCTCTTTGGGTAAGAATGCGCGCAGTTTTGATGCAATAACCGGAGCTCGTCCCAAGCCACCACCTACGTAGACCGTAAATCCCAGCTTTCCCTTTTTATTGATTAGCTGCAAGCCGATATCGTGGAAGCGAATGGCCGCCCGGTCTTCTCTGGCGCCGCTGATGGCTACCTTGAATTTGCGTGGTAGCCAGGAAAATTCCGGGTGCAGGGTCGACCATTGACGCAGCAGCTCGCAGTACGGACGAGGGTCTGCCACCTCATCCGCTGCAACGCCGGCCAGTGGGTCGGTCGTGATATTGCGCATGCAATTGCCACTGGTCTGGATGCTGTGCATTTCAACCCTGGCCAGTTGTTTAAGAATGGTCGGTACCTGTTCCAGAACCGGCCAGTTGAGTTGAAAATTTTGACGGGTGGTAAAGTGGCCGAAGCCGCGATCAAAGTCACGCGCAATACTGGCCAGCTGGCGGAGTTGTTTGGCCCGCAGGCAGCCATAGGGGATCGCTACCCGCAACATATAGGCATGGCGTTGCAGATACAGACCATTGCGAAGGCGCAGGTCCTTGAACGCATCTTCTGCAAGTTCCTGACCGAGATAACGCTGGATCTGGTCACTGAATTCATCGATGCGCTGGCCGATTAAATGGTGATCGAGGGTGTCGTATTGATACATGGCAGTTGTCGGGCTGGTTGTGAGAAAGTGCGTAAATAATACAAAAATAATCTATATAAATGCTAAAATAAGAAAAATAATAATGTATTACTATGAATAAATGATATATATAGAAAATATTTACCACAGCAACGGAAACAGTAGAACAAATGGATGCCATTGATATCAAACTGTTGAATTTATTACAGCACAACGCCGACCTGACCGTGAAAGAACTCGCAGAAAAGGTGTATTTGTCGGTGACGCCCTGCTGGAAAAGAATCCAGAAGTTGACGGCTGACGGGGTTATCCGCGCCCGTGTGGCCTTGCTCGATGCCCAAAAGATACGGGCAAATGTCATCGTTATTGTGGCAATTCGTACCAATCAGCACAATGCGCGCTGGATTGAACAATTTGCGGCCGAAGTACAGCGTATGCCCGAAGTGCTTGAGGCCTACCGGATGAGCGGGGAGGTCGATTATCTGCTGCGGGTCGCTGTCGCCAGCATCGAGGAGTACGACCGGTTCTACAAACGCCTGAGTTCGCGTCTCGAACTTGCCGATGTAACATCGAGCTTTGCCATGGAACAGATCAAATGTACGACAGCTTTGCCGATAAATGTAGAGCCGAAATGAGATTGAATATTAGTAGGTATTTTGGCAAATCGGTGGGTTAGGGTCTAGGAGGCTGTCCGCTCATTCAGCCAGGCGCCGATGGCCGGTGGAATCTGTTTTTTAGCACCACCACTGACATAGATACCGATATGGCCACCATTAAAGGAGATTTCCGAGTAGTCACGGGTTCCCACATGGTCCTTCAAGGCTTTGGACGCACTAGGTGGGACCAGATGGTCTTTTTCACCGTAAATATTCAGTATCGGCAAGGTCAGTGTTCCAAGGTCGATTAGCTGGCCACCGATCTTCAGTTCGCCTTTGACCAGGGCATTGTTCTGGTAACAGTCTTTAAGAAATTGGCGAAAAGTCTCACCGGCCTGGTCCGGGCTGTCGAAGATCCATTTTTCCATACGCAGGAAATTCTTCATTTTGTTCTTGTCCTGGAGGATATCCACTGCATCAACATACTTTTGGCCCATCAGGCGAAATGGTTGCATGGCCAGGAATGAAGCATTCATCATATCGCCGGTAACATTGCCTATGGTATCGACCAATAGATCAATATCGAGGTATTTGGCAGATTTTGTCAGGTGGTTATCTTCCGTGTGAAAGTCGACCGGAGTGACCATGGTAATCAGGTTTTGTACCTTGTCCGCATGCAAAGTGGTATAACAAAGGCTAAAAGTACCGCCTTGGCAGATCCCCAGAATATTAATTTTCTGTAGCTTGTGGCGCCTGCGAATCACATCCACACACTGGTCAATATAGCCGTTGATATAATCATCCATGGTCAGGAAGCGGTCGCTTCGGTCGGGGAATCCCCAATCGATGACATACAAATCCTGACCGGTTTCGAGCAATCCCTGCACGGTAGAGCGATCTTCCTGAATGTCGGTCATGTAGTGGCGATTGACCAACGCATAGACAATCAGGGTTGGGATCTTGTTCTGCACGATATCAGCCAAGGGCTGATAGCGGTAGAGCTTGAGCTTGTCTTCCTCGTAGATAACCGTCTTGGGTGTTACGCCGGCATCAATTTCACCTGCTTCGCGCATATTTTGGATGGATATGCCAAGATTGCGGGTAAAGTCCATGGCCTCCTGCGTCATTTTGTCCATTTGCACAGTCATCAATGCAGATCTCCTGTCAGTGGGTGCGAGGTCGTAGGTGTGAATTGTAGAATCTGGTGGTTATACCGACTTGGTAGCGGCTGCTTTTGTTCTGGTGGTTTTTTTGCGGGCTGATGTTTTTTGCCGAGGTGTTGTGCTGCTGTCTTGACGGCTGGATACTGCCTGATTTATCGCAGATATTTCGTCTCGTAGTGCCTGAAGTTCAGCGCGAAGGCCTCGATTTTCCCTGCGGGTGCGCTGTAGGCGTTCACTCAGTGTATCAAGCTCACGCATGCTGGGAATATTCATCGCTTTGAGCAGATCGTCCTGCAATACGGTGCTGGCCTGGCGCAGCGCCATCATGGCATTAATCATTCGCCCATAGGCCAGCTGATAGCTGTCCTGCCCTGTTATTGTGGCATATTCCTCTTCTGCGGCGTCTATCCACAGATTGTACAATGTCCGGGCAGAGGGAGCTGGGCCATCACTTGACTGAGTTGTATCCTGAATCCTGGATTTCAAGCGTTCGATAATATGTGGCCAGAAGTTACGGTATTGTTCATTGAACTCGAATGAGGCAGTCATGTAATCGTGCCCAAGAGACTGCAGACGCTGGAGTTTTTCAAATTTTTCCCGGTCAGGCCCAAGTCCCGGCATGGTTGGCCATTTTCCAGTCAAGTTGGGAAACCCGGAGGAGCTAGACATCGGATTCATTTCCGCCCAAGGGTTCACGGGCCAAGGGTTCACGGAAGTATGGGCGGAGCTAGGATTAAAAAGTTGTTGCCAGGCCATCCAGGATTCATTCCACGGTCCGGAGAAATTCATAGAGGAAAATCCTGGAGCTTGCGGGCTGCTGAAGTTGGCCTGCATTTCATCCAGGGATTTGCTGATGGTTGATTGCCACTGCTCACCGCTTTGTTGCGCCGCAGTCAACGCAGATTCTATGTTGTCGGTGAAGTTCCTGGTCATTTTCATCATTAGGGCGATCTGATTTTGTAGACCATCTCCGAATGGATTATTCGCAACACCTTGTTGATTGGTGCCGCTGCTAAACCCATCGAACATCGCTGACCACGGATTGCTAGCTCTTGGTGGTGTAGCACCTGGAAATAGACTTTTCATATTTTCCAGGTATTGGTTTTGCCACTGCACAATGCTGGCGAGGCCGTCGGAGAATGCGTTTGCAGTCATGGGGTATTGTCTTAGTGTTATGGTGTAGAGGTGTGCCAAAGTGTAGCGAATAATATTGTGCGCTGCAACAATATTTGCTTTCGGTAAAAATATTACTATACTCAGCGTGAAGGGATGTTATGGCAAGCGAAATTCCTGTGTCTGCGTAGGTCTGTGCCTGCTTAGGTAGGCCCCAACCGGGAAGAAAAACCGGGTTGGCGGGGGATTGTGGGGGGTTGACAATTCGGGATTTAACTGGTGTAATACACGCGCGCAGCACTAGGTGCTGCTATACTGAATCGCGAATCATGAGGAGAGCAATGATGTCGAAGATGAAGAGTTTGTCTGCTGTAACCTTGGCTTGCGTGATTGCGAGTGGGGCGGCTGTTGTGCAAGCTGCTGAGAGCACTGCGGTGTTGCAACAAGTCCAGGGTACCGTACTGGTCAATCAGGGCGAGTCCTATCAGACAGCCACCGAGGGTATGACAGTTAAGATCGGTGATCAGCTGATGGTTATGGAGCAGGGTTCGGCAATACTTAGCTATGCGGATGGTTGTGCGATACCCGTGACTCAGGATGCCGTGGTAACCGTACAGCCCTCCACTATCGACTGTAATAATCGCCAGGCTGCAACGGTTCAGGTTACCACGAAATACACGCAAATAGGTGGGGGTGGAATACCGCTTTCTTTGCTTATTGCCGGGGGTGCGGCAGCTGGGTTGGTTGTGTATGAAGTTTCCAAAAATAACAACAATACTCCGAGCAATTAGCCTTCGCAGCTACGAAAAGGTCGTATCACTGCCCGGTTCGCTAACGCGATCCGGGCTTTTTTTATTGCCCGGTAGAAGGCCCGGTAGAAGGCAATATGTCGCAGTAGAAATCTACAATTACAGGAGATTAAAATGTCCAGAGTCGCACTGGTTACCGGGGGAACCCGGGGAATTGGCGAGGCTATCGCGATCGCTCTTAGTGGAGCAGGCTATTCTGTAGCTGCCAACTATGGCAGTAATAAGGTGCGTGCCCAACAATTTCATGAGCGGACCAATATCCCGATTTATCAATTTGATGTGTCAGATTTTGATCAGTGCCAGACAGCTATCGAACAAATTTCAGCAGAACTTGGGCCTGTTGAAGTACTGGTCAACAACGCTGGGATTACGCGGGATGGCACCATGCATCGGATGAGCTTTGAACAGTGGAATGCCGTGATTCAGACCAACCTGGCATCCTGCTTCAATGTTAGCCGTGCGGTAATTGGCGGTATGCGCGATCGGGGCTTTGGCAGAATTGTTAATATCGGATCTATCAATGGTCAGGCCGGGCAATATGGTCAGGTCAATTATGCCGCTGCTAAATCGGGTATTCATGGCTTTACCAAGGCGTTGGCTCAGGAAGGTGCCAGTCGTGGTATCACCGTGAATGCCATCGCCCCGGGGTATGTCAATACCGACATGGTACGAGCTGTACCCGAAAAGGTGTTGGAGAAAATTATTGCCACTATCCCCGTGGGCCGTCTCGGTGAGGCCGAGGATATTGCGCGCGGTGTGCTTTTTCTGGTGGCAGACAAAGCGAGCTTCATCACCGGCTCCACCGTTGATATCAATGGTGGTCAGCATATGTATTGAATGATCTGCGTATGTTAATTATGCCCAGCTCCTGAAAGCATACAAGCTGGTACCGAGGGTCGGACTCGAACCGACACGGTGTCACCACCACCGGATTTTGAGTCCGGCGCGTCTACCAATTTCGCCACCCCGGCATGGATTCGCGCCGCGAGGCAGGTTACTATGCGCGCCCCACGGGAACGAGAGTATACCCGCGGTAAATTGGGTGGGTAAAGTGCTGATAGTGATTTGTATTGATGAAAATGAAATTAGCTGACTTCGACTATGATCTTCCCGAGTCCCTGATCGCACAGTACCCTGCTGCAGATCGTGACCAGTGCCGTCTTCTCGATCTGTCGGATCATCGATCCGTGCCTGTTGATCGGCGTTTTTTGCAATTACCCGACTTACTGCAGCCAGGTGATTTGCTGGTCTTCAATAATACCCGGGTGATTCCCGCGCGTATGCTTGGCCACAAACCGACCGGCGGGCAGGTTGAGCTAATGCTTGAGCGGGTACTTGGGCAACGACGTGTACTGGTGCAGCTGCGGGCTAGTAAAGCCCCCAAGGCCGGCCAGATCCTGCATTTTGCGGCCTCCAATCAGTCGCCGACCCTACAGGCGCAGGTGTGTGGTCGGGAAGGAGATTTCTTTATCCTTGAATTTATTCTTGGAGAGCAAGACCAAGATGTTCTGGATTGTTTTCACCGTTGTGGACAGATGCCGTTGCCACCCTATATTCAGCGCCAGGCAGCAGCTGTGGATGTGGCCAGTTATCAAACTGTTTATGCTGCCGAGGAGGGTGCTGTGGCGGCACCGACGGCAGGTCTGCACTTTAGCCAGCGTCTCTTGAATAAGCTTGTGCAAGAAGGTGTGCAACTGGGTTATCTGACCTTGCACGTTGGCGCGGGGACTTTTCAGCCGATACGAACACAAAATGTTATGGAACATAAGATGCATGCCGAGAATTTTTCGGTTCCGCAGAATTTGTGTGAGCAGATCGTAGCTACCCGCGAGTGTGGAGGACGGGTGATCGCGGTGGGTACCACAAGCGTTCGGGCGTTGGAGACTGTTGCTCAAAAAAGCGAATTGAGGCCCTTTTCCGGTGAGTCCCGGATCTTTATCTATCCGGGGTTTCGTTTTCGGGTGGTTGATGCCTTACTGACCAATTTTCATCAGCCCTGTTCTACCCTGCTGGTTATGCTCAGTGCATTTGCAGGTCGTGAATTCATCCTGCGCAGTTACCAAGTGGCGATTGAGCGGGGCTACCGTTTCTTTAGTTATGGCGATGCAATGTTCGTAGCACGGCAGCAGGTGGCGACGTATAATGCCGCGCCATGAAATATACGCGACTTGCACAGGATGGTTTGGCACGCCGGGGACGGCTCGATTTCGTCCGTGGCAGTGTCGAGACGCCCGCATTTATGCCGGTTGGGACGCAGGGGACCGTTAAGGCGATGACGCCGGAAGAGCTGGAGCTTTGCGGAGCACAGATTATTCTCGGAAATACCTTCCATTTGATGCTGCGCCCGGGTGTAGAGGTCATCAATGCCCATGGAGGTTTGCACGATTTTATGCACTGGTCTCATCCGATATTGACCGATTCGGGGGGGTTTCAGGTCTGGAGTCTGGCAAAAATTCGCAAAATCACCGAGCAAGGTGTGGATTTTCAATCGCCCATTGATGGCTCCAGTCGGTTTCTTGGCCCGGAAGAGTCGATGGCGATTCAGCATGCTTTAGGGGCAGATATCATCATGGTGTTTGACGAATGTACATCGTATCCTGCAACCTGGCAGCAAAGCAGTGAATCCATGGAGCTGTCACTGCGCTGGGCGCAACGATGCCGTGACGCACATCAGAAGCCAGCCGGCGCTTTGTTCGGGATTGTGCAGGGCGGGATGTATGAGGATCTACGCCTGACTTCTGCTGAGGGCTTACAAGCGCTTGGCTTTGATGGCTATGCCATTGGTGGTTTATCTGTCGGTGAATCCAAGGCAGATATGGATCGGATTCTGCAGGTAGTCGTACAGGTGTTGCCGGAGGACAAGCCACGTTACCTGATGGGAGTGGGTACGCCAGCAGATATCGTCAGGGCCATCGCTCAAGGTGTGGATATGTTTGATTGTGTACTGCCCACACGTAATGCCCGCAATGGTTGGCTGTTTACCAGTCAGGGTGTGGTCAAAATTCGCAACGCTCGTTACCGGAAGGATTTGTTGCCTGTTGATCCACTGTGCAGTTGTTACACCTGCCAACATTATAGCCGCGCTTATTTGCATCACTTGCATCGTTGCCATGAGATTCTCGGAGCAAGGCTTGCGAGCTTTCATAATTTATTTTTTTATCAAACATTGATGTCTCAAGTGCGTCGGGCGATAACAGATCATCAATTTGAGGCGTTGGTACAGCACTGGATCGACCAAGAACACGACAGCAACGATTCAGCAAATGTGGCATAATTGACCGTTTAGTAGATTGCAGTATGTGGATGCTTGGTTCCTCAAAGAAGCAGGTATAGATCAATGACCAAATATTTAGAGGCTTTAGTTTTATGGAATTTATTATTCGTGATGCTGTAGCACAAACAGGTGATACCGCACCCAGTAATCCGATTTTGAGTTTTGTCCCCTTGATTGTGCTGTTTGCGCTGTTTTACTTCTTTTTAATCCGCCCACAACAAAAGCGGGCTAAACACCAGAAGGAAATGGTAGCCGGGTTGAAAAAAGGGGATCATGTGGTCACCAATGGTGGGCTGATGGGGCGGATTACTGCCGTGGATGACAACTACGTGGGCTTGGAAGTTGCGGCCAATGTGCAAGTCAAGGTGCAGCGCCACGCCATTCAGACGCTGGTACCCAAGCAGTCAGGCAAGTGAGCCTTTTCTGTGTTATTAATCGTTACCTGAAGATCATATACCCATGCTGAACCAATACCCGTGGTGGAAATATGCCCTGATGCTGCTGGTGATCATACCAGGATTTCTTTATGCGTTGCCGAACCTCTATGGTGATGATCCGGGGCTGCAGATTCGGGGTGTGCGTAACTTCAAGGTTACCGAAGCTACACTAAGTATGGTGAAGGCGACCGTGCGGCAAAATGGGATTACCCCCAAGTCTGTGATCCGCGAAGGTG
>DRJH01000106.1 GCA_011052285.1 Gammaproteobacteria bacterium | reverse complement strand
TAGAATGAGCCCCTGCATCTTTTCGCGGGTAAGCGCATCAAGAGCACCCAGGGGCTCGTCCATGAGAATAATTTCTGGATCGTTAGCCAGACAGCGGGCCAGTGCAACGCGCTGCTGCATTCCACCAGAAAGCTGGTAAACCGGCTTGTTGGCAAAATCCTGAAGCCCGACAGTTTCAAGCAGATGATCGACAATCTCCCTGGTCTCCATTCGCGATTTGCCAGCCATAGTAGGGCCGTAGGCAATGTTCTTTTCGACCGTCAGCCATTCGAAAAGAGCCCCTTGCTGGAACACCATGCCACGCTCGGCACTCGGCCCGATGACCAGCTTGCCATCCAGCATAACTTCGCCTTCAGTCGGTGCCAGAAAACCGGCGATAATGTTCAGGAGGGTGGTTTTACCGCATCCTGATGGCCCGAGAACCGACAACAGTTCACCTGACTCAAGACGAAATGATACGTCTTTCAACGCGTGTATCGGATCCATACCCGGTATGGTGAAGGTCATCGATATCCTGTCGACAGTCAATGCTTTCATGGCTGCACCCTTCAGATCAAATGCAAAAACGTGGGCGCAGCGCCGTGGCCGCGCCCCAGAGGCGGAAGAACTATTTGACAAACCGGTCAGTAATAGTCGGACCGTAGTCCTTGAGCGCCTTATCCATCTGTTTTTGAGCGACAAAAAACTCTGCAACTTGCTTCGTGAATTTCTGTATGGTGCCACCGAACCAGGCTTTAGACGCCAAGTCCTTCTTCGAGGGGAAGGTGAACATCGCAATGATCTGTTTCGCATCGGCCAGATCCATTCCTGAGGCTTTTGCAATCTTCGGCATTGCTGAAGCCGGATCTGCGGCATAAGCAGCGTTGGCGTTGTCAGTAACATCGATAAATTTCTGAACCAGATCCGGGTGCTTGTTGAGGAAGTCGTCCGTCACTGAAACTACATCAAAAACGCGAATACCAAGCGCTTCTTGCTCTGCTGCAGTCATCAATAGATTGCCCGTTTTCAGCATGCGCAGCAAACCACCGCCCCAGCCGCAACCCATGGTGATATCACCGCGAGCAAATGCAACAGCGGCATCTGTTGCATTCATCTGCACGATGTCGACTTTGTTGGCATCAACACCAAGGTGTTTGAGCATACGAAGAAGTTTGTAGTGGGTTACGTTGCCGATCGAAGTGCCGACCTTTTTGCCCTCAAGTTCTTTGGCGTTGGCCTGGGTAATACCGGACTTCTTGGAAACAACGCAGTTGTCTGCCTCAGCATAGGACACCGCAACACTGACCATCTTGATTTTCAAGCCTTTGCTGACAGCAACAACAAACGGCACCAGCCCCTGACTGAAGGCGATCTGCAGGTTACCAGAAGCCATGGCCGCGGACATTTCATTTCCATTACCAAAAGATCGCCAATTTAGCTTAACGCCCATCTCCTTGTCGTATGTTTTGTCAAGCATTGCTACCATGTTGGCAGTCGGCCATTCCTGGAAATAACCAATGGTAATTTCTTTAATGTCGGTGGCCCAGGCGTTGCTGATAGCAACCACAACAAGTCCCACAGCCATAGCTAGTGAAGCCAAAACTTTTTTCATTCTCTCTCTCCTCATTTATGAACGTGCCTTGATGGCGTTTCTTGAAATAACCACGATCACAAAGACAGAAATTCTTGTATCATTTCTAGAATGTAACCGTTTACATGTTTACTCTATCCCATAATTTAGAGAATAACAAGTTTGTACGGCTTTATGACGAAGTATTTTGATTCTAACGGCCACACTTCTTTATGAAATATGTAACCGGTTTCAATTTTGGTCGCTCCCAACCACAGAGTCGATCGCTACGGTATCGCGCACTTTCAACCAGCTAGACTCGGTTAAACGCAAGACGCTTGGATGTGTGTCCGAAGCGGCGCGGCGACTAAAACGTATTGTAGAAATCCAACGTGCGAGGTATCTGTTGTACGTTATAAAGCCAAGTTATCACTAGACGTTTTCAGTACATTACTGATTTTTTTTTAATGATTCCATTCACAGACCGCTGCATCCTCAAGACATCATTAAAATCGTAGGGTACACCCTGCTCAACTATCAATCGATTGTTGGAGCAGTGTATCGAGAGAATCGTAGTCCATCATTACGCTAGTCATGCAGAAATGCTGCAATATACCATGCAGCGAAATACTGGTGCAGCAGCTGAAAATCATCACTTCTTTGAGACGATGGCACGGGTGATCAGACCTCCGACCAGGATGGCATAGGCCAGGGCAAAAAATAGTGGCAGACCATGAGGCCCCAACCAAGCCATGGACCAGCCGCCCATGACTGAACCGAACAAGGCCCCGATGCCCCACATGACTGCAAATGTGGAGGACCCTGTGATCAGCTCCTGACCGCTGAAACGGTCGCCCAAATCCGCCAAGGCTACCGTATAGATGCCATACCCAGCTGCTCCAAGCACAGTAACAACCGGCCACTTCCAGAGCGTTGCCATCACCAACGGCAATATTGCCGAGAGCAAGACGGTTGTCAGGGCACATGCGCCGAGTACCAGGCGTTTCGAATACCTGTCGGCCAACCAGCCTATGGGAAGTTGCAGGACAATATTACCGGCGATCAGTGCGGTCAGGAACAGTGTAGCAGTCGTCAGATCTAGCCCTGTCCTTAAACCATAGACCGGAAACAATGACAGGGTTGCGGCATCAAATACTGCAAAAACCACCACTGCGGCCAGAATTACAGGGGCTTTGGGTACAAAGGAGACGATACCCGATGCTGCAGTTTCCTTGACTTGCGCCGCTGTATCATCCTTGATCATGGTCAGCGGGACAACACCCAGCATAATCACCACGGTGCCAATCACAAAAGGGAGCCAGCCCTGGATGCCGATCCAGCCAAGTAAAGCCGGTCCCGCAGCAAAACTGGCAGAGGATACGCTACCATAGATTGCGACAATTTTGCCCCGATGTTGATCGTCTGCATAACACACAATCCAGGCCTCACTCAAAACAAACAAGGTGGAAACGGACATGCCCTGCAGCAATCGGATGATGAACCATGCCTCAAGAGAATCGAACATTTTGTAGGCCAACAACAGCAATGCCGTACACAGGGCGGCTGTGATGGCAACATTACGCGAACCAAACCGTTTCACCAACACCGGCAATATGGGGGAAAAAAGCAATATACCGATCGGAACCATGGCTGCATTCACACCAATCATATTGGTCGAAACACCATCGGCTTCCAGCAGCAGCGACAACAGTGGATAGGTCATGCCAATCGCAAAACCAAATACTGTGATCGCGGTACAGGCGGCGACCAGGTTACGCCATTGCTTCACTGATCAGACTCATCATTTGATTACTCTTGAATGGCAAATTTGTAAGTGATTGATTTTATTATTCTATGATTGGGGGCCGCGAAGCGGGGTGAGGCGCTCTTGAACACAACATTGATTAGCAGACTTTTCTGAACCAACGCTGCAACGAAGCGTTGGTCATTACCCGCCCGGTCACCAATACTCAAAAGCAGCTACACAAACCGCTGCATTATGGAATCAATGGCATTGTCGAAATTTTCCAACGTTACGCCAAGTTCTGAACACATTTTCAGGGTGTGGCCACGCTGTACCGGATTCCTCAGATCACTGTACCTGGCCATTTTGTGGGTTCTCCTGCCGATACAAAAAATCATTTGCTCATTGGGATTAAGTTGCAGGAAATTCTGAATCGGTAGCAACATTTTCTGTTTATCACCAGGAAGCACGCCGTCGACTTCAGGAAACAGATTCAGTACGTGATCACTTTTTACCGTACTGTCGATGCCATCCAACTCTTGCAGGAATAGGAGCAATTCCCTGGCTGTATCCACCTCTCCCATTTTATCGAAAGTACCCTCATTAAACTGCCTTGTGAGAGGTGCCGCAACAGGCATGGCCAGCGTTCGCAAACGAATAAAATCCGGATTGATCTGATTCAGTGCATCGGCAGTTTCCAGTGCATTTTCCCGCGACAAGTCCTTTCCTCCAAGTCCCGGGATAACGTATTCAGACAGCTCAATGCCAGCTTTTCTTACTTTTTGACCAGCAACAATCTGTCTGGCTTTATCGACGCCCTTATCGACCCTCTTTAGCACCTTGTCCGATCCGGATTCCATGCCGATATGGATCCTGTTAAGACCGGCACTGGCCATACGACTCAGGTTTTCATCACTTATCCTGGCAATGGTACGTGAGCGCGCGTATGAGGTGATCCGCTGCACCGTAGGGAAGGCATCTTTTAGATGAAGCAATATGCGGATGATATCGTCTGGTTTGATGATCAGGCTATTGGCATCCTGGATGAAAATTGATTCCATGCCGTTAGCAACAAAATCAAACGCTGCATGCAAGGCCTGAACATCACCTTCTCCTCCTTTCGAAGAGAGATGGTAAAGTGCTCTACGGGAAATGCTGCCTTCAGAATCTGCCGCAGCTTCAATGGCATCCACATAAAAACGAACCGTGTCGATATCATGTAACACATGATCTACCGGGCGAAGGCCAAATTTGACCCCCTTGTACAAGGCGCAAAAACTGCAGCGGTTCCATGTGCAGTTACGGCTGACCCGGATAAGCAAGCTGTCTGCTTCACTGGGAGGACGTATCGGCCCTTGTTCAAAACCACGATATAGCTCAGTAACTTTCATGTTTTCTCTTCACCTTTGATGACTGTAGTTTAGCAGCACACCTGGAACAGGAACAAATAGCAGGATTGGCTGATGGGATGATTCACTTTTCAGTTTCCGAAAACTGGAGCCGACAAGAACATACAGTAAGCCGAAAAATATAGGAGGCAGAATGAAGGGGTTAGAGCCCTTTTTACATCTTCACACGCTTTGCGAAGAGATCATAAAAAGGCTTGGGCTGAAATCTCTTTGGGATTGTTGGGCTTGATCATCAGCAGTCGTTTGCTAAGTCCTGACTATTTCTTCGCCAGCACGGCATCACGCCCGACAAAAGTCCCGAACCGACATATCGTAAATCCCGACATTCTTACACAGCGCCTGATGTTCTTGTTCCGCATAGACAAACCAGTTCTGACAGGTCACCTGATTCGGGTGGCTAAGATGTAAGTTTTATACCATACGCAATTCTTGCGCATCTATCCTTTTTACGCTAGAGTATTGTTATATCTATCATCACGCTATCAACTATATGACTGTGCCCAACACAACATTCAACTTGTCCATTCCCAGAGACTTGAAGGAAAAAGCCCGTTACCAGGCGCGCCAACGACACTTTAGCTCTACCAGCGATTACCTTCAACATCTGATTCGCAACGATATTGAAATGGCTGAGCAAAAGCACGAGCTCAGTGCTTTCCTACAAGCTGGGCTTACTTCAGGTGAAGCGAAGCCACTGTCTCTGGATGAGCTCAGTGCCTGGATGCAGGATGTTATCAAACAGACCTGATGTCTTTATCTTTTCCGACCCCGGGCATTGGATGACCTGCGTGCCCTGCTTGAGTACCTGACCAGTAAAAGTCCACAAGCGGCGCAACGGATGCATGACAGCATCTTGGAGACTTGTGCTGTGCTGGGTGATAACCCATACCTAGCCGTTAAACTGGATGATTTGGAAGTAGCCAATATTCGTCGATTTCCGGTGATACATTACGCACACTACAGTATCTTTTATCGTGTCACTGATGCTGGGGTTGAGATTGTTCGGCTGGGTTTTGGAGGGCGTGAATGGACGCACATCATCTGACCCTATAAAGCCTCACCAAGTGTCACTAGTTGGCTAGTCAGACTTATAGAGTTTGCGAGACGACAACTGAAAATAAAGAAGTCAAGTGGGATTTGAGTGTTGTTCAAGCCCATCAGAAAGCTTTAATCAAGACGGGCATAGTGTGTGCCTTGCCGATACAAAGGCAGGTGATCCACAACGCACCCTTTTTACATCCTCACCCGCTTTGAGGATGGATCATAAAATGGCTTGAGTGAAACCTCTGCGGCAAACAGCTTATCGGCCACATCGATTTGATAGCTGCTGGCCAGTAGGTCTTTGAGTGTCTCGCCCTCTTTTACCGGTACGTAGCCCATGCCGACTGCTGCCCCCAGGGTGTGGCCATAACTGCCTGAGCTGAGAAAACCCACCACTTCGCCATCCCTGACAACGGGCTCATTATGATAAAGCAGTGGTTCGGGATCGTT
This sequence comes from Gammaproteobacteria bacterium, assembly GCA_011052285.1. Taxonomy (GTDB): domain Bacteria; phylum Pseudomonadota; class Gammaproteobacteria; order Arenicellales; family DRJH01; genus DRJH01. The sequence goes on along the minus strand of DRJH01000106.1, from coordinate 1,806 downwards.
GAGCTTGAACATCAGCAGTCGTTTGCTAAGTCCCGACTGTTGCTTCGCCAGTACGGCATCGCGCCCGATAAAAGGCCCGAACCGACCTGGAGTTTTATCCACTTTGACCGCAAAACCCAGCCCAGCTTCCAGCACATGATCCTCATCGGTGATGTCATGACCGAAATGACAAAACCCTTTTTCCAGCCGACAACTGTCCATAACATGCAGTCCAACCAGACGCGCATTGTGTTTTTTTCCCACCGCATACAGCGTTTCGAAGACGTGGCAGGCTTGATCAGAAGAGACATAGATTTCCCAACCGAGCTCACCAACATAGCTGACTCGATGGGCCCGGGCCAAGCCCATGCCGATTTCAATTTCACGTACCCAGCCAAATGGAAAGGCTTCGTTATCCAGTGCCTGGGGAGTGACTTCCGACAGTACAGCTCTGGCATTGGGTCCCATAACACAAATCACGGCCTCCCCAGCGGTCACATCGATCAGGGTCACGGCCGCATCTTCTGCCAGATGGCGGTGTAACCAGGCCATGTCACGCACGATCGTAGCACCGGGAGTCACCAGCAGAAAACTGTTCAAACCCAGCCGGGTTACCGTCAGATCCGCCTCAATACCTCCGCGCTCATTGAGCCACTGGGTATAGACGATACGGCCCAACGGCACATCGATATCATTGGCACAGATCAACTGCAGAAAATTCAGGGCATCGGTACCGTCGACGCGAATTTTACCGAATGAAGACATATCGTAAATACCAACATTCTCGCGCAGCGCCTGGTGTTCTTGCTGGGCATAGACAAACCAGTTCTGTCGTTGCCAGCTGTATTCATAAACGGGCTTCTTGCCTTGGGCAAGTTCTTTTTCCGGCAAAAACCAGTTGGCCCGTTCCCAGCCGGCCATCTCGCCAAAACAGGCACCGTGCTGCGCCAGCAGGTGATGAATGGGTGAGCGGCGAATCCCCCGTGCACTTTCATATTGTCGGTAGGGGAAGTGATCCGCATAAAGCAAACCCAAGGTTTCGGTCACCCGCGCCGCCAGATAGGTCTGGTTGTTCTGGAAGGGTTGATTACGACGGATGTCCACATCCCAAAGATCACAGGGTGGCACACCGTCTTCCATCCATTGTGCCAACACTATACCGGCACCACCAGCGGACTGGATGCCGACCGAGTTGAAGCCGGCAGCGACAAAGAAATTTCGTAAATTCGGTGCTTCCCCCAGATGATAGCGATCATCGGCGGTAAAACTTTCCGGGCCATTAAAAAATGTTTGAATCCCCGCTTCAGCCAATGCCGGCAAGCGATGGAGAGCCATTTCCAGTATCGGTTCAAAATGTTCAATATCTTCAGGCAATTGGTCGAAACAAAAACTCTCCGGGATGCCGTGACCACCCCAAGGCTTGGCCACGGGTTCAAAAGCACCGAGCAACAACTTGCCGGCATCTTCCTTGTAATAAGCACATTCATCCGGCACCCGCAACGTGGGCATATTGCGCGTCAGTTGTGGCATGGGTTCGGTGACAATATAAAAATGCTCAGCCGCGTGTAGCGGCACCTGTACACCGGCCAGCAAGCCGACATCGCGGGACCACATGCCGGCACAATTCACGATATAGTCGGTAGTGATCGGCCCCTGGTTGGTCTCGACTCCGGTCACCCGACCATTGTTCTGAAGGATAGCCGTCACCACCACGCCCTCGAATACCGTTGCACCCTTCAGCTTGGCGCCCTTGGCCAGTGCCATGGCAATATTGGTCGGATCCCCCTGGCCGTCTTCGGCCAGATAAACACCACCGACCACCCCTTC
>DRJH01000105.1 GCA_011052285.1 Gammaproteobacteria bacterium | reverse complement strand
TTTAAAAAACCGCTTTCTCTGTCAGACACTATTTATGTCGCTAGCAGATCGAGATCTTTTTCCGTATTCTCAAGTCAGGTTGCAATCCTCACATACTGCGGCGGTATTTTCCACCGACTTCAAACAGGGCTTGGGTAATCTGCCCCAGTGAGCAATAACGTACCGCTTCCATCAAGACTTCAAATACATTGCTATTGTGCAGTGCCGCCACCTGCAATCGCTCAATGACGGTATCGGCTTGCTCACTGTGGCGTTGCTGAAAGTCCTGTAAGCGTTGAATTTGTCGCTCTTTCTCCTCAGTTGTAGAGCGCGCCAGTTCAACCGACCCGGTGGCTATTTCTTTGTTGGAAAGAAAACAATTCACCCCAACAATCGGCAAACTGCCATCGTGCTTTTGTTGCTCATAGTGCAAGGATTCATCCTGAATCTTGCCCCGTTGGTAGCCGGTTTCCATGGCCCCGAGTACCCCACCACGCTCGGATAATCGCTCGAATTCCTGCAACACCGCCTCTTCAACGAGATCCGTCAGCTGCTCGATAATAAATGAGCCCTGATTGGGGTTCTCATTGTAAGCCAGCCCCCACTCGCGATTGATAATCAGTTGAATCGCCAGTGCCTGGCGCACAGATTCTTCAGTCGGCGTGGTCACTGCTTCGTCATGGGCATTGGTATGCAGGCTGTTGCAGTTGTCGTAAATCGCGATCAGGGCCTGTAGTGTGGTGCGGATATTGTTGAAATCCATTTCCTGAGCATGCAATGAGCGTCCGGAGGTCTGGATATGATATTTGAGCTTCTGGCTACGAAGATTGGCGCCGTAACGATCTCGCATGGTGATCGCCCAGATACGTCGCGCCACCCGACCCAGCACGCTGTACTCAGGATCCATACCATTGGAGAAGAAAAATGACAGATTGGGGGCAAAATCATCAATCGCCATACCGCGCGCCAGGTAGGACTCAACATAGGTAAAACCATTGGCCAGTGTTAAGGCCAACTGGGTAATGGGGTTGGCCCCGGCCTCGGCAATGTGATACCCGGAAATCGAGACCGAATAGAAGTGGTGCACCTGGTGTTGAACAAAATATTCCTGCACGTCGCCCATTAAGCGAAGGCTGAACTCGGTTGAAAACAGGCAGGTATTTTGCCCTTGATCTTCCTTCAGGATATCTGCCTGTACGGTACCCCGAACCTGCTGAAGGGTCCATTCGCGAATGTGTTCCAGCTCCTGTGCATCAGGCTGACGTTGTTGCTGCTCGATGAATTGATCCAGCTGTTGATCCATTGCGACGTTCATAAACATCGCCAGAACCGTGGGTGCCGGACCATTGATGGTCATCGACACTGAAGTACGAGGGTCGCACAGATCAAACCCGGAATACAGAACTTTCATGTCATCAAGGGTGGCTATGGAGACACCTGAATTGCCAACCTTCCCGTAAATATCAGGCCGTACAGCGGGATCAGAACCATAGAGCGTAACCGAATCAAAAGCCGTAGAAAGTCGTTTTGCCTCAGAATGTCGTGACAGGTATTTAAAGCGCTCGTTGGTGCGAAAGGCATCCCCTTCACCGGCGAACATTCGGGTCGGTTCTTCTTCAGGCCGCTTGAACGGAAATACACCGGCGGTAAACGGGAAGCTTCCCGGCAGATTTTCCCGCAACAACCAGGACAAAATATCACCATCATGGGCAAACGTCGGTAAGGCAATGCGTGGTATCGAGGTGCCGGAGAGCGATGTTCGAATCAGGGGAATGGTTTTCGCCTTGTCACCTTCTCCCTCGGTGTACAGCTGGCCCTGATAGCGGGTCCGCCGTTGCGGCCATTGCTGCAGCAGGGTATGGGCGTTATCAGACAATTTCGAAGTGATCTTTTCCAGTGCCACCTGTATGGATGCCGCAGTTGACTCATCACCCTCAAGCAATTGCAATGACCGCAGCAGTGATGCTCGATCAGATGCGAGTTCAGATTGTACAGCAATATATTGATGGTATTCTCTGATAACACTGGATATTTCAGCCAGATAACGCTGTCTACTTGCCGGCACCAAAGTCAAGGGTGGTGCTGCCCTCAATAATGCTGAAGCTACTTTTTTCGTGCTCGCAGGCATATTTTTAGAATGCAGCTGCACCAACAGGTGGAGATACAGGTGAGTGACGCCGGCATCATTGAAGTGTGAGGCCATGGTGCCGAACACGGGCATCTCATCCCAGGGGTGCTCAAAAGTGCCACGGTTACGCTGCAGTTGTTTTTTTACATCACGCAAGGCATCTTCTGCACCTCGTCGATCGAATTTATTGATAGCCACTACATCAGCAAAATCAAGCATGTCGATTTTTTCCAGCTGACTGGCAGCTCCGAATTCCGGAGTCATCACATAAAGCGCTGTATCCACCATCGAAACCACACCGGCATCTGCCTGACCGATGCCAGGCGTTTCGATAATGATCAACTGATAGCCGGCAGCCTTTACGGCCTGGATCATCCCGGCTACGTGATCTGGCACTTCCGATGCTGCACCACGGGTTGCCACCGATCGCATATACACATTAGGTACATCGATTGCGTTCATGCGAATCCGATCACCGAGTAAGGCTCCACCGGATTTTCTGCGCGAAGGATCGACGGCAATAATGGCAATCCGCAGTGGCTCGCCATAGTCCATCAGCCAGCGTTGCACCAACTCATCGGTCAGGGAGGATTTTCCAGCACCTCCGGTCCCGGTGATCCCCAGTACCACAGCGGGTTGATCAGCTTGCAGTGATAGCAATTCTTGTTCCTGTATGGGATCGAGCTGAGCGTTTTCTATAGCACTGAGCACACGGGCCAAATCAACATCCCGTCCGCTTTGCAACAGTGCAGGCACGTTACCAGGAAATCCGCTCTGCTCTTCTCTGCTTGACGACTTGCAACGGTCGATCATGTCCTGAATCATGCCCAGCAGACCCATGGTCTGGCCGTCTTCAGGCGAGTAGATTTTCTCCACCCCGCTGCGTTCCAGCTCAAGAATTTCATCAGGGACGATGACCCCGCCTCCTCCACCGAAAACTTTGATTCCACCAGCCCCCTG
>DRJH01000104.1 GCA_011052285.1 Gammaproteobacteria bacterium | reverse complement strand
GTGGGGACATCGGGCAGAAAATCGCTTCGTTTCAGATCGGCAACGGCAAGAATCTTCAATCGGTCACGGCTTCGATAGGCATCTGATAGATTGTTAAATCCCGCCATTGTTTGCCCGCCCAGCACGAACTGTAAGGCTTTTACACCACCACCTGCGGGGATGTATTTGGTCTTCACGCCTGCGGCTTTATCGAACTGTAACGCGGCAATATGGTGGCCGACAAACAGTCCCGCACCGGATATCGTAAGCTTGCCCGGGTTGGCCTTGGCGTATTTGATGACATCACTCACAGAATTGAAGGGACTGTTCTTGCGGGTAATCAGCACCGCCGGATCAGCACCCCAATTGGCAATGGGTTCCAGATTATTGATGTTGTACTTCGCGCGTTTATGAAACACGATGGACTGTGCGATAAAGTGCGGGACATTGTAAGCGGCCAATTCATAGCCATCAGGCTTGGATTTTTGCACAAACCGGTTCCACCCAACCTGACCCCCTGCTCCCGGGCGATTCAGGATAACGATGGGCTGACCATTCAGGTAGACGGCTTTACCTTGTTTGTCTTCTTTGGCTGCCATCATGGTGACGATTCTGGCCTGAAAATCTGTGGCACCACCGGCCCCGTAAGAGACAGTCAGTGAGATCGGGCGGTCAGGATACTCTGCCGTGGCAGCACCCGCTGATACCATCAGGCACAGCGCCACGATCAACTTGGTTTTGGGCAATTGTTGGAATATATTGGTCATCACAAATACCTCCTCAGGCGTAGAGTGAACCAAAGCTCCAGAGCATCAGAGCCTGGCTGTTGCATGTTGGCCTGTTTATCAGACCGGTTTACGTCAAATCAGCAATCCTCTTGAAAATTGCACGTTTAACACTATGGAAAATAAAAGATACATCAATGCACTAAAACCCACGGCGAATAGCAGGCTGTGCAGAAAACGATTACGAAAACGTTCAATCGGTGAATACCAAAATGAGATCAGCAGCAGCACCAGGAATGTGCTTTCATACATGCCAACTGACTCGATCGAGATCACACCAGCCACCATAATCACAACGGCCGGAATCTGGCTGACCAGGGGAAACGGTATGAAGTCGTCGGCGATCAAATTCAATGCTTCTCTGGCTAAAGACAAAAGGCTCAGGCACAGCATTGAAAATGCCACAATTGAAGGGAATAAATAGGCTTCGCTGTTATCCTGGGAGAAGCTCAGTGCGAAGGTGGCGCCCGACACCACTACCACCAGTGCGGAGATGAAAACATGATATTTGTGTGTGCCAGTCATACCGTTGCTGCCTGCTGTCGTAGCTGTTTGCGTTCGCTGTAGATGCTGTAGCCGATCGACAGGAAGCAGAGGGCAATAACCACCTTGTTAATGGTGCCCCCGGTAAAATACGACCAGGTATCATCCCCTGCGATTAATCGAGCCTGGAGAAAATTGGTTTCGGTTATATTACCAAGAATGAGTCCCAGCACCAGCGGGGCAGCACTGAAACCGATGCGGGAGGCAACATACATCAGGATTCCGAGAACCAGCATGACCACAACATCGGCGACGCTGTTTTGTACACTGTAGGTACCAAAAATGGCCAAAACGACAACGGCTGCTGCCATTGTGTGGTTGGGAATGCGGGTAACGAAGACGCTGTAGCGGGCGATCATCAGCCCGAAGACCATCATGAAGATTTGGCCGATGAGTAGGGAATCAATAAAGGTCCAGGTAACTGCACGATGAACAGTAAACAGGTTCGGACCTGGAAAAAGCCCGTTGATCAACAGGCCTCCAAGCAGTACGGCAGCCGTTGGGCTACCCGGAATGCCCAGTGTCAATAACGGAATCAATGAGGGCCCAACCATGGCATTATTGGCACTTTCAGCGGCGATGACCCCGTCAGGCTCGCCATGGCCAAAAACCGAAGGATCTTTGCTCATTTTTTTTACCTGGTCGTAGGCTACCAGTCCCGCAATTTGGCCACCAGCCCCAGGGATAATGCCGATTATACTGCCGATTACAGAGCCAAGGGTTAGTGCTTTGATACGGCTGAGATTATAGCGCAGCGAAACCCATACGCTGTGTGAATGCAATTCGGCCAGTTCGATCGGCCCGGAGGGTTGACTGGCCTTAGCCACCAGAGTCAGAATCTGAGGGATAGCAAACAGGCCAATCAAGGCCGCAATCACGTTAATGCCGCCAGCCAGCAAGTCGGTGAATACAAAACGTTCCTCGCCCAGTACCGGGTTATACCCTATTGTTGACAACCACAGGCCAACTGCTCCCGCAATCAGCCCCTTGACCGGGGAGCCGCCCAGTGAGGCAATGATTGTGACCCCGAAAATAGAAATCCAGAATAGTTCAGCGGGGCCAAATTTGAGGGCCAGTTGTGCCAAAGGCGGGGTAAAAAAGATCAGCAGAAACACACCAACCAGTCCGCCAATCAGCGAGCTGATGAAACAGTAGTGCAAGGCTTCGGTGGCACGGCCCTGCTTGGCCATAGGATGGCCATCCATGATAGTTGCAATATTGGCAGGGGCACCCGGGATGTTCACCAAAATGGCGCTGACCGCACCTCCTGCAACAGTCGATGTATACACGGCACCCAGCAGTATCAGTGACGTGGTTGGTTGCATCTGGAAGGTGAATGGGATTAATAGTGCTACGGCCATGGTTGGGCTAAGACCTGGCGTTGCCCCCAGAATAAGCCCGCCAACGGTACCGGCCAGTAGTACCAACAGGTTTAAGCCGGAGAACACTTCCGGCATGTACTGAATAAAATCCATACTCCTCCTCCTGCAGGGCACCTGCCATTCTTTTCGGCACAGACTGAATCGTAAGCGTCAGCCTTTAATCGTTCAGGAAGCTTAACACATATACATGAGTTAACTGTTATACAGAATCTAGCGGGTATACGAAGTGTTGTCAAGAAGAAATTCATAAAGAAATTCATTAACTCAGATAACTGAGTTACAATGCGGCCTTTTGGCCTATTGTGGGCCCTCGGACGACCTGGGAGGTTGTCCGAGAGCCCAATTCGCCCACATCGAGTTGAAAATAGGGTAACGATTCAGCGTATTTAGATTTTGGTTCAGTACAAGGCATATTCGCACGGAGAATGTGAACATATAGGTCATATGTGAGCATTCGAGTACGAAAATAACACCGTAATGGGACAAAAGATGAATGCGCTGAAGAGTTACAAAACAGGATGAATACAGATACCCCGGTACAGCGACGATCCAAGCCTCTATACAAGGTGGTTGAGGACCACATCAGAGCACTTATCGACAAGGATGTGCTGATTCCAGGAGACCTCATTCCCTCTGAACCCCAGTTGGCAAAACAATTGAGTGTCAGCCAGGGTACCGCAAAGAAAGCCATTGATAACCTGGTGTGGGAGCGGCGTCTGTTCCGACACCAGGGCAAAGGTACCTACGTCTCAAATATCGATTTCAATAACAGCCTGTTTCGTTTTACCACCTATGGTGATGCAAGGGGACAGCAAGCCAGGATTCATAAAGAAACGACAGCACGTGAAATTGAAGTTGGCTCAGTATCGATCTGTGAGAAACTACAAGTACCCACCAACACACCATTGTTGTACATAGAGCGTGTCGGCTACGTCGATGACGAACCCGTGATGGTGGAATATTCACGCTGGCGCTCAGAATTACTTCCCGGTTTGGAAAATGAGGCGGTCCATATCCCCGACTTGCTCTATGCCTTGATTGTGGAGAAGTATAATGTTCCCGTGGTGCGTGCCAAGGAAACCCTCACTGCAGGTGCAGCCAGCAGCAAAACGGCTAAAACGCTTCAAATCAGCCCCGGTACGCCCGTACTGGTGCTCAACCGCACAACCTACACAACGGAAAATCGCATTATAGAGGTGCGTACCTCAAAAGGGCGAGCTGACAGATTCAGCTACAATACAGAGATTCGCTGACTACAGATACGGTTGTTTATGCCGACGGAATGTGTCGCCAACTAAAGGGTTGGGGTGGCGATCTTGCCGTAGTATTTTTTCTGTAGCCAAAATGCCACATTCACCAGTCCGATCAGCGCCGGGACCTCGACCAGTGGACCGATAACTGCGGTGAAGGCCACTGCCGAATCAATTCCGAAAACCGCAACGGCAACTGCGATCGCTAGCTCAAAGTTGTTGCCCGAAGCGGTAAAGGCGACGGTTGCAGTTTTGCTGTAATCGGCTCCAGCCTTGACACCCATCCAGAAACTAACCAAAAACATGGTCACGAAATAAATTAACAGTGGAATCGCAATGCGCACTACGTCAAGCGGGATCGAGACAATCACCCCTCCTTTCAGGCTGAACATCACCAGGATGGTAAAAAGTAATGCTGGGCCGGTCTTTGTGGTCAACAACGATGTGTTGCAGGTCCATGCTCGGGGTGCAGCCGTGTATTTGACTCTGGCGGAGCATGGCGTCATGCTGGTACCGAGAACCTCCTGAGCGCTGGTGGGTTTAACTGTTCTCTCAGGAGCCTGTCGACTTCTAATCGGTTTCGGTATCTATTTCGATACGGAGGGTGAAGATGCTTACGTTGTATATTTTACGCCATGCAAAAAGTGACTGGAATCAAGGGCTGCCGGACCTTCAGCGACCGTTATCCCCCCGGGGCGAGAAGGCGATTCCAGCCATGGGTCGGCTAGCTCATGTGTTGCCCAGCCCGGTGGAGACGATATTGACGTCACCGGCCAAGCGCGCCCATTCGACGGCAGCAGGCGTTCAGGCAGCTCTCATTGCACACGGGGGTTCGGTAACACTTTGTCAGGAACCGGCCCTGTATGATGCGGACGTCGAGCAGTTGTTATCTGTCATCGCCGGGATTGATCAACACGTTCGTACCACGATGCTGGTCGGTCACAATCCGGGTTTTGAGCAGTTGGTGGCGGTTTTGTGCTCCATGACGGGCGCCCATGGGCCGCGAATGCCGACGGCAACATTG
>DRJH01000103.1 GCA_011052285.1 Gammaproteobacteria bacterium | reverse complement strand
GGTTCAGGATCAGTGTTGATACATTGCATAAAATCCGTGAAAGCAACGAAGGCAACAATACCGCATCCATTTTGTTTATTCCCCCAAAGTATCAATTGGTGCCGGCCAGAAAATAGGCAACGGGGGCAGGCTTGACGATTGAGTATTTTGATCGAGACAGTAATCTTTTCAGCTTTTTCCCGCAATGCTTTACTCCCATCCATTCGTTTACGAAGCCTGCCAGCTGCTTGGCTTCTTTCCAGACTCCTGCATGCAGATATTGACTAATCTAAGGACAATACCCGTTTATCCCGCACATGTTTCCCCACGCAGTGCATCAACGGCTTGCACAAAGGCTGGTTACAATACGATGGGCAGCGGGTAAAGGCGACCCCGACAGGGTATCGGTTTCTCAATAATGTGCTTGAGCTCTTTATCGCTCACCCGCATGGAGCCGCATGAGACCGGCGAGGCTCCGGGCCTGTGGTTTGATAAGGCCGGCGGCTTTTTCCCAGTGAGCAATGGTGGTGGTGGAAACACCAACGGCCTTGGCAAATTGCGTCTGATTCATACCCAACCGGTGGCGCAGGCGAGATATGGAACGGGCCGTGGGCTTGAACAAAGTGACCTTCTTTGTGCGTTTCGGTGTCGCAGCTTGCCGGGGTGTGGGAGACTTGGGAGCAGCATCGAGCTCGACGCCAAATACACTCTCCAGATCCTTCGCTGGCAGGGCGCGGCGACGGCTTCGCTTCGATCCGGAACCACTGATGATTTCTACGTCGGCACCACTTGCGATCAACTCCTCGTGGTTCACGCCACGAAGCAGAAAGAGTAATTCCGGTTGCGCATCAAGGCGGGCACCGATACCGTACATGACGGCCGCGACGTGCTTGCACATATCCGCCCAGTCGGGACAATCACAATGGTAGTGAATTTCACCGGCTAACGGGAACAAGCCATGCTGTCGGTCGCTGACGGTGGCCATGATTTCGTCTGACAGCTTGCCCTGGAGTAACTCGATGAGTGAGCCGATCTGACCACTGCAATGCTGCTTCAGCTTTTCCCATTTTGTCTTCTTGAGCGGCGTAATGTCGACCTTCACGTGATAGAGCTCAGACCCGGATACGATGGCCTCGACCTTGCCTTTCTTCAAGCCAAGATGGCAAACCGATCCATTGCGTACATAAGTCCGGCCACGCGGAAGTCGATTGCTGTAGTCACTGAAACCTTCCAGATGTGTGCACCAACCCTTGCCCCAGAAACTTCGCGCAATCGTACGCCCTTCGATTTCGACAGGTTGGATACTCTGCCCTTTCTTGCTGAGTTTGTTGACCTCACGCTTCGCTTGGGCTCGACGCTGCGCAACCGGCACATAAGGAGGCCAACCACCACGGTTATTTCTTCGTCCCATCGTCCTTATACCTGTGCGCGTTCAATGTCCAAAGCCACCATATCGAGAATCTCATCATCTGCCATTTCTGTAAGTGCTCTATCAGCACCTCCTTCGAGCAAGGCATCCGCCATGGTCTGCTTCTCACGGAGTAACGTATCAATCTTTTCCTCAATCGTACCGCGCGTCACAAATTTATGAACCAGCACATTGCGCTGTTGGCCAATGCGAAAGGCGCGGTCGGTGGCCTGATTCTCCACCGCTGGATTCCACCAGCGGTCGAAGTGTATAACATGTGAGGCAGCCGTCAAGTTCAGGCCCGTGCCACCAGCCTTGATCGACAGGACAAAGAACGGGGGACCATCCTCGCGCTGGAAATCCGCTACCAAATGCTGGCGCTGCTTAACGGCTGTGCCACCGTGTAGTACCAGCCCGGGACGTCCGAAGATCACAGCCAGGTATTCAGCCAGCGGCTCAGTAATTTCACGAAACTGTGTAAAGACCAGGGCTTTCTCTCCCCGCGAGGCAATTTCGCCGCAAAGCTCACCCAGGCGGGTGAATTTTGCGCTCGCAGCGGGAACATAATCGGCATCTCCAATGAGCTGGCTGGGGTGATTGCAGATTTGCTTGAAGCGCATCAGGTAACTGAGCACCAGCCCACGCCGTTTAATGCCCTCGGCGTGATCTTGATTCAGCGCCTTCGTCAGGGCGATCACGTTCTGCTCGTAAAGAATCGCCTGGGGTTTTGCCAGGCCGCAGTAAACCGGTATTTCGGTCTTATCAGGGAGGTCTGGCGCAATCTGTGGATCTGTTTTCATGCGCCGTAGAATATAAGGGGCAACCAGGTTGCGCAGAGGAGCATAGTGTGCTTGCTTGTGGCTTTCCAGGCTCTTGGTGAACTTTTTGAAGCGTGCCGCAGTTCCGAGCAACCCGGGATTGAGAAAATCGAAAATGGACCACAGGTCACCCAGACGATTCTCAACCGGCGTGCCGGTAAGTGCCACACGAGCGCGGCCTTTGATCCTCTTGATCGCCCTGGTCTGGCGCGTAGACGGGTTCTTGATGGCCTGGGCCTCGTCGAGAATCACCCACGCCCAGTCAATTGCAGACAGCCAGCCAAGGCGATGCACCATATTGTAGGTGGTAACTACCAAATTCGTACCCTTCAAGCCATCCAGCGGGGATTCGGAGAGCGCCTGCAACGTTGTCTTTGGGGTCTCCGATGGGTGTACAATCAATAAATCGAGATCTGGCGTAAAGCGTGTGGCCTCCGCTTTCCAGTTTCCAATTAGTGAAGCCGGAACCACAAGGAGTGAAGAATCAGCAGGTGATTGCTCCCGATTTCGTAGCAGAGCAGCCAGTACCTGGATGGTTTTACCCAATCCCATATCATCAGCAAGGCAAGCACCCAGGCCGAGCTGGGAACACAGCCATAACCAGTTGAGACCTGCGAGCTGGTAGTGCCGCAGGTCTCCACAAAAATCAGCCGGGGCAGGACTACTCAGCCCACTTGGGGAACGTAGCTTGGTGAGTGCTGTGCGCAAATCGTGGCCTGCAGTCACCGATGACCAGTCGCCATGCTCTGCAGGTTCTTGGCCTTCAGCCAAATCAGCAGACGCACCTGCCAGCAGACGCATACCCTCAATAAACGACATGCCATCGACACCCACCTGCTGCTCAATCTTCTGCCAATGCACAAGGGCCTCATGCAGCTTCTGTGCATCCACCTCCACCCATTGGCCACGTAGTAGTACCAGGCCTTCGGAACTGTTTAGTAATGCCTTAATCTCCATATCGGAGAGGGCGTCATCACCCAACGCCAACGAAATTTGAAAGTCAAGTAAGGCCTCCTTTCCCAGTGTCGCGAACTTGTGACTCTCCAGCGCTACGCGCACACGTGGCCGTAGCCGTTTCTTCCACCAATCGGGAAGTTGGGCCAGTAAGCCGCAGGACTCGTAGACAGGAATCTCTTGCAAAAATGCATGGGCCTCCGCAGGCGTCCAGACCAAGGGATGAAAAATATCACCGGTCTTTACCAGGTCAGCGATCAGCGCACTGCGTTTGGCGGCTTCATGCAGGGGTGTCAACAAACGCAGCAGTTCCGGCTTCCGTCCACTGCCCACATACTCCTGCAGGGCTCGCCCCAATGGTAAGCGTCGCAAACGACCGCCCCGAGACAAATCTGCGGCATACGTTGCCATGAATGCAAACGGATAGTCCACATCGCCCTTGTTCTCCGCCAGATGCAAGGTCACGCGCCCAACCTGCCTCCACCGCGGGGCATAGGTTTGCAAAAATACACCCAGCCCATCACAGACTTTCACTTGACCGCAGACCCAATCCAACAAGCGTTGCCACACGCCGTGTAATACATCCGGTGAGAGGTATTCTGCACCCTGCATGGGAGGCGCATTCAGGATCCATTCGGTGAGCATGCTCGCGGATGGGGATTCCACCAGGTCCTGTGAAAATGCTACAGTCTCCGGGATATGACAGAGATTTCTCAGAAAAGCCGCTGCGACACTACGCCAGTACAGCGCAGATACGCCCACGTGATCAAGGGTGACCATGGCTGCCAGCGCTACCAGGCCAGCCGCCTCGTGCTCAGAGAATCGGTTGGTCACGCCACGAAGCTGGGTATGTTTACCTCCATAAGGCCGGGGAATCACCCTGCCGTGGGGTGTCAGATACAACTCCAGTATATCTGCTACATCAATCACCCGGTTACCGGTTTGTCCGCGAAGTGTTGCATAGTGCCTGCTCAAGGTCGGCGAGCAGGTCTTCGACATCTTCGATGCCGGTGGAATAGCGCACCAAGCCCTCCGGTATGCCGGCTGCCGCCCGCTCCTCGGTGGTGCATTCCACATGACTGGTGACCAGTGGTGGGCCGACCACGGTTTCCACGCAGCCCAGATTGGCCGCCATATGTGCGTAGCGGAGCCTGGGCAGAAATTCCTTGATGGCATCAAGGCCACCGGCAACACTGAAACTGAGCATGCCACCGAAACCACGCATCTGTTTTCTGGCCACATCATGATTCGGATGTGTGGGCAAGCCGGGGTAATTGACTTGTTCAACCATGGGTTGCTGTAGCAGCCAGTTTGCAATAATCAGGGCATTGCGATTCTGGCGGTCAATCCGCAAGCTTAGTGTTTTCATGCCCCGTAACAAACTGTAGGCATCCATCGGTGCCAATGCAGCACCGTTAATTTCCCGAAAGTGGTAGATCTTTTTGATCAAATCCCGACTGCCGCAGGCGATACCACCAAGGGCATCGGCATGGCCACCAAGATACTTGGTGGCGCTGTGGATAACAATATCGGCACCAAGTTGTAGCGGATTCTGGTTGATCGGTGTGGCGAAGGTGTTGTCAACCACCACCAGCGCACCGACCGCTTTGGCGGCTTTGGCCAGGCGCTCGATATCAATTATTTTGACAGTAGGATTGGTCGGTGACTCCAGATACAACAGCCGACAGCCCTGGTTAACCGCGGCTTCGATACCGGCATAATCGGTCGTATCACAGAGCCTGACGTCAATATCTATCGCTGGCAGGAATTCGGTAAAGAGCTTGTTAGTACCACCATAACTATCCTTGATCGAAACCACCCGCTCACCGGGTCGCAAAAAGGTATACAGGGTATTGCTGATAGCAGCCATGCCACTGGAAAAGCTGGTGGCCGCTGCAGCACCTTCCAGGTCTCTGACCTTGTCTTCGAAGGCCCGTACCGTAGGATTGGTATTGCGGGTGTAGATATGTCCCTCGGCCTGTTCCAGGGCAACGGCATGCCAGTCGTCGATATTCTGGTAAGCAAAAGACACGCTGTGTACCACCGGCTGTTGGGTTGCGCCTTCATACAGCGCATGTTCGGTCTCTCCACTCCAAACACATTGTGTGGATTGGTTGGGTAAAGCAGATTGATGGGTTTTGTGATTACTCATGTGTTAATCCTTTATTGCCAAGGGTGGTGGAAGTGCCGGTTTTGCGGGAGCTATAAACCGGTCAGCTCCCGTTCTCGGACAACCAGTATTCAGGTAGGCACGGCGACCACGGCAATGCAGTCACCGTTATGGATGAGTCCGGGAAAATGACGTCCGGCCAGTATGCCATCGAGTTCGGCCGAATATTCGGTGGGCACCACGCCGGTATGGGTATAGTCATAAATTCTCGCCAGCACCTGACCTTTAGTAACAGGCCCACCCAGACCAACACACATTTCGAGTAGGCCGTGTTGTTCGCTGATGCTGTAACAGCGGGTATCGGGCATGTGTAGGGTGATCGAATCAGAACCTTTAGGGGTGTCATCAAGAATACCAGCATGGATCAAAAAATTGTGAATCCCTCGCTCGGCAATACCGACAGTGCTACAAGACGCCGAACCACCACCACCGAGCTCTGTAGAAACAAATACCTTGCCGACCATTTCAGCGGCCGTATCATACATACCCATTGCATCCATTTCCAGCAATAGCACCTGATAAGGTGCGGCAAATGCCCGCATTGCTGCCTCACAGCGTGCCTGTTGAGCCGAATCGGGCAGGATATGTGCAGCAGCAAAGGGCAGAAACTCCAGCGTTTTGCCACCGGCGTGGATATCCAGCACATAGTCCACCTCTGGCAACAGGTAACGTTGAAAGAAATCGGCAATTTTTTCTGTGACCGAACCATCAGGACGACCGGGAAAGATTCGGTTCATATTGCCCTGGTCGATCGGTGAGCAACGACTGCCGGCCCGGAATGCCGGGTAGTTCATGGCCGGAATAATAATAACGCGACCCTGGATCCGTTCGGGGCGCAGACGGCTGGCCAGTTTGTGCAAGGCGATCGGCCCTTCGTATTCATCGCCGTGGTTGGCGCCGGTCAATAGTGCTGTAGGGCCGCTGCCGTTAGCGACAACGGTCAGAGGAATCTGAATTACGCCCCAGGCGGATTCATTGCTGGAATGAGGCAATCGCAAATAGCCATGGCCGATACCGGGGGCCGACAGGTCGATGGTCGGCATAACCGGTGATGGGGGCAACTCAGATGGAGGTGAAGTAGGCTGGTTCATGATTTAACGAATAACTTGCGCGGGATATTGGCTAAACACTGTGCTGCGGCTTCGGTGATCAGAATACTTTCGGTGATTTCGATGCCCCAGTCGTCAAACCACAGGCCCGGCATAAGATGGAAGGTCATTCCCGGTTGCAACACGGTGTGGTCACCTGCTCGCATACTCATGGTGCGTTCACCCCAATCCGGCGGATAACTCAGGCCGATCGGATAGGCACAGCGGCTATCCTTGGTCAAGCCATAGCGCGACAGGGTTTTGTTTAATGCGATCGATACCTCTTCGCAGGTATTACCGGGACGTGCCGCATCGAGTGCGGCGGCGAGTGCTTCGATTATTGCTTGTTCGGCATGGCGCCATTTTTGTGGGGGCATACCCAGATAAATAGTGCGGCTGACCGGGCAATGATAGCGATGAAAACAACCGGCCAGCTCCAGGAAGGTTCCGCTGTCGGCAGGGATGGGGCGGTCATCCCAGGTCAGGTGGGGGGCACTGGCATCAGCACCGGTCGGTACCAGGGGTACAATCGCCGGATAATCACCGCCATGACCGTCCACACCGGTGATACTGCAGTGATAAATTTCGGCTATCAGGTCGTTTTTGCGCATCCCCGGCTCGATGATAGCCAAGGCGCGGGCATGAGTACTTTCGACAATCCGCGCCGCCTGGCGCATATAGGCAATTTCCTGTGTTGATTTTACCGCGCGTTGCCAGTTCACCAGAACTGTGGCATCGACAAAGCGGGTATCCGGAAGATTTTTTTGCAAAGATGCGTAACAAGCAGCACTGAAGTAATAATTATCCATCTCAACACTCACCCGACCGTGGTCCCAGTGGCGATCGCGCAAAATAGCGGACAGATAGTCCATGGGATGACGCTCTGTGGACATCACATACTCATCCGGATAACCGAGAATTCGTTCCGGTGACATGTACACTGTTCGCAGGGCACCCTTAGCATCCATTTCCCGACCAAACCAGATGGGCTCTTCACCCAGTGGCAGAATTACGCACTGGTGGGTGTAAAAGGACCAGCCATCGTAGCCCGTGAGCCAGGCCATATTGGATGGATCTGTGGCCAAAAGCAGATCAATGCCTTGTTCAGCCATGGCATGATGAACCCGAGTTTTGCGTTCGGCATATTCTTCACGGCTAAAGTACAGCAGGGTTTCTTGCATGATAGGCTCCATGAGAAGAATGCGCAGTATACCCGGCATATTCTAACGGTAAAAGCCTGGACTCTGGCCTCGGGATGAGGAGCACAGACTGCACTGAGGGGCTGTACCGGAACCATGCTGGCAGTGACTCCCATCAGGTGGATATCAATAGATATGGCCGTGCTATTTATTTGCGGCTCCTAATGGGTGACTGATCTGCTGGCTGCAGTGGTACTGAAGCCGTATACTTGACACCTTTTTAGGGTGATACGGCTACGGGTGTGATGAAAAAATCTTTCGATGTGGTCATTATCGGTGCTGGTGTAGTGGGTGCTTCGATCGCCTTGCAGGCGCAACAATCGGGCCAGAGGATTGCCTTGCTGGATCGGGACGAGCCCGGTAGCGGAGCATCATTTGGCAATGCCGGGACCTTCGCCGAATATGGCTGTACGCCAATTAACAACCCCAGGTTGCCATTGAGTGTGCCGGGAATGTTACTCGGTAGTGAAAGCCCGTTATCGGTACGTTGGTCGTATCTACCCCATTTATTGCCCTGGCTTTGGCAATTCCTGATGAACTGCCGGCCAGAGCGTGTGCGTGCCATCAGTGAAGCTCTTACCGGCTTGTTGTCCAAGGCTGAGGCAGCCACTACGGTGCTGCTGAAAAAGGCAGCTGCTGAAGATCTCGTTATCCATAAGGGCTGTGTCTATATCTGCACTTCAGAGAGCGGCAGGCGGAAAAACCGTGCTGATCTGCAACACAGAAAAGCCCTGGGCGTTACGGCCAGGCTCATCAGTGCTGAAGAAATCCATGACTTGGAACCCGGGCTGGAGCCGATTTACCTGGAGGGCATTTTTTTTGAAAAAGCACGCCACACAATTGATCCGCAAGCCGTAGTCAAGCGCCTGACGGAGCGCTTTGCGGCCGATGGTGGAACGGTAATCTGCGATGTAGCGACAGCAATCGAGGGTAAAGCCGGACAATCTGTCTCGGTGCAATGTGGGCAGCGAAACCTACGTTGCGGTCAACTCGTGATGGCAGCCGGCGCCTGGTCGAAACAGTTTCTGGGTACCGTGGTGGAATCGGTGCCACTGGACACCGAGCGCGGTTATCATGTCAGCTTTGCGGATGGTCAGACATTGATCCAGCGTCCCGTCGGCTGGGCTGAAATGGGTTTTTATATGACGCCGATGAGAGAAGGGCTGCGTGCTGCCGGTACTGTTGAGCTGGGAGGCCTGAGGCTGCCGGCTAACGAAAAACGTTTAGCCTATATTGAGCGAAATACACGACGTTTGTTGCCCAACCTGGGGGTTCGAACATCCGACTGGTTGGGATTTCGCCCCTCAATGCCGGATGCCTTGCCGGTAATCGGCCGCTCTGTGCGCAATCAAAATATTATTTTCGCTTTCGGTCATCAGCACCTGGGATTAACCCTGGCCGGGATTACCGGGCAGATTGTGGCCAGGCTCCTGAATGGTGAGGCGTCTTTGGTGGATATCTGTGCTTTCTCACCGGACCGGTTTCACTGAGCGTACTGCCACCCATTTGGTTAGATAACGAATACCGTAGTGCTTGATCGGGCCTGCATTCAGGCTTGCAATTGATTGATTGCCCAGTTAAGGTAAGGACAAAGAATGGATAGATGTTCATTGAAACACAAGGTGGAAGATGGCAGACCATAGCGACCCGTTAGTTCGTTTCGACGATATTCAAAAAAGCTATGACGGCGAAACGCTGGTCATCAAGAGCCTCAACATGGATGTTGAGCGCGGTGAGTTCCTGACCATGCTGGGGCCTTCCGGCTCCGGTAAAACAACCTGCCTGATGATGTTGGCAGGTTTTGAACCGGCCACCCACGGTCAAATCTACCTCAATGGCAAGTCCATCAATTCCCTGCCACCGCACAAACGGGGTATTGGCATGGTATTCCAGAACTATGCCCTGTTTCCTCATATGACGGTTGCCGAAAACCTGTCTTTCCCGCTGGAAGTACGTAAAATCGGCAAGAGCGAACGGGAACAGCGTGTCAGGAAGGCACTGGACATGGTACAGCTGGGGGAGCTGGGTGATCGGCGACCGGTACAGTTGTCAGGCGGCCAGCAGCAGCGTGTGGCAGTGGCTAGAGCCCTGGTATTCGATCCGGAACTGGTGTTGATGGACGAACCGCTGGGTGCCCTGGATAAAAACCTGCGCGAACAAATGCAGTATGAAATCAAGCATATTCATGAAAGCTTGGGGGTGACCATCGTTTATGTGACCCACGATCAAAGTGAGGCACTAACCATGTCATCGCGAATAGCCGTATTCAAGGACGGAATTATCCAGCAACTGGCGCCACCAGCTGATTTATATGAGCGGCCGTTGAATGCATTTGTGGCAAATTTTATTGGTGAGAATAATCGTTTGTGTGGGGAAATCCTTGAAGCCGACGATACAACCTGCAAGGTCAAGCTGAATAACGGCGACGTGGTTTTGGCCAATAATATCAACACGGCCGGGGCCAATAAACGTGCAACCCTGTCTTTGCGGCCAGAGCGGGTTACGGTCAATCCGCAAGAAAACAGTCTGCCGAATATGTTTGATGCTCAGATCGAAGAGCTGATTTATC
>DRJH01000102.1 GCA_011052285.1 Gammaproteobacteria bacterium | reverse complement strand
GTGCCACCTCACTGATCTGGGTATAACCAAACAGGATACTGCGTGAAACCTGTGCTCCGGCCCTGACATAACAACCCTGATCAATCCAGCACGGCCCGACAATTCTGGCGCCGGTTTCGATGTGTGAACTGGAGCCAATATAAACCGGACCTTCAATATCCAGCGCATCCCAGTCCGCCCTGACATTGAGTCCAACCCACACCCCGGGCCGTACCTGCGTGCCTGGCATGGTGATATTGCGTACCTGGCCACGCATCAGTTGCTGACTGGCCTCCCAGTAATCACTAAGGCGCCCGATATCAATCCAGTTAAAGGCCATTCGTATGGCCTGCAGATGTTGCCCTTCTGTAAGGATTTTTGGAAACAACTGGCTGCCGATATCATAGCTACAACCCGCCGGGATTAAATCCAGAACGGCCGGTTCGAAAAGATAAATACCGGTATTCACTAAATTAGAGCGGGCCTTGCCCGGCTCCGGTTTTTCCTGAAACGTCTCGACCCGACCCGTGTTATCACAGACCACGACACCGTAATCACTGAGACGATGGTCCGGTACTGCGCTGACCACCAGGCTGGCTAAAGCGCCAGATTGCCAGTGCTTTCTTAATGCAGCCGTCAAATCCAGATCGATCAACGCATCACCACAAACCACCAACAGAGTATCATCGAAAAAATGGCTGAAATCCTGGATTCGCCTCAACCCTCCAGCAGAACCGACCGGCTCTGCGACGACCTGTCCCTGTTCGATATGACCTTCAAAGGAATAGCCAATTTCCACCCCCCAGCGTTGACCGTTACCGAAATAATTTTCGATGCGATTTGCCAGATGCCCAACATTGATCATAATTTGATCAAAACCATGTCGGGATAAAGCCTCCACGAGATACTCCATAACCGGTTTTCCCAGCATCGGAATCATCGGTTTGGGTAATTCATAGGTCAACGGCTGCATCCGTGTACCCTTTCCTGCGGCCAGGATCATTGCTTTCAAAGCTTCACCCCTTTCAATTTGTTCAGCGTCACTGACTCCGGGATGAAACCGCACAGTGCTCAAGCATTTGCATCACTCGTGCGAACGGATTCCCGAATGAAAATCAGCTGCATAATGCAGGATTCCTCACCACCCTGCAAGCTACGTGGCTACCTATGCACTTATGCTAACCAGGACTGCACGGCAGCCAGGTCGAGAGTGTCACATTACCTCTCGGTCTGTAATGACAGTAGTATTATCACTTCGAGCGCCCCGTATCAGCCATTGGGAGTAAATCGCGGCAAACGACCATGATAGACCGCACCGTTAATTAATTGTGTTTCCGCACCGCTTCACCGTTCGAATTAATGGCTACTTTCCCCAGAAAAGACAAACTGGTCGTTTTCAGCATCAACCCTGATGGTGTCTCCAGCCACGTAGTTACCGGACAGAATTTCCTGCGCCAGTGGGTTCTCCAGACGCTTTTGTATGGCCCGACTTAATGGTCTGGCACCAAAAGAGGGGTCGTAACCGATATTCGCCAGACAGGCGCGTGCGTTATCGGTCATTTCCAGGCCCAAGTCCCTGGCCTGCAATCGCTGCTGCAGATGTTGCAGCTGAATATCCACGATCGTGCGCAGTTGCTCACGACTCAGTGGCTGAAACACCACCTGTTCGTCAATCCGGTTTAGAAATTCCGGTTTAAAATGACTGGCAACAGCCTGCATCACTGCCTCTTTGATCTGTGCCTGACGCCCCTGGACGGTGAGTTCCTGGATCTGTTCGGAACCAAGATTTGAGGTCATGATAATGACGGTGTTACGAAAATCAACCGTTCTTCCCTGCCCATCGGTGAGCCGACCATCATCGAGCACTTGCAGTAGCACATTAAAAACTTCCGGATGCGCCTTCTCGACTTCATCCATCAGGATAACTGCGTAGGGGCGCCGGCGCACCGCTTCGGTCAAATACCCTCCTTCATCGTAACCGACATAGCCCGGAGGCGCACCGATCATGCGTGATACGGAATGCCTTTCCATAAATTCCGACATATCAATCCGAATCAACGATTCTTCCGTATCAAACAGAAATTCTGCCAGAGCCTTGGACAGCTCGGTTTTACCGACCCCGGTTGGCCCTAAAAATAAAAATGAGCCGTAGGGTTGATTGGGGTCCGAAAGACCGGCGCGGGAACGACGGATGGCATTGGCAACCGCTGCAACCGCTTCATCCTGACCTACAACCCGCTGATGGAGCTGTGCTTCCATACGTAGCAGTTTGTCACGCTCTCCCTCGAGCATTCTGGCAATGGGAATCCCGGTCCAGCGTGATACCACCTCGGCGATCTCTGCCTCGGTAACTGCATTTCGCAACAGCTTGTGGTCATGGGTTTCCGCTTTAGAGACCCGATCGAGTTGGCGTTCAAGATCAGGAATACGCCCATACTGCAATTCGGACATACGACCGAGATCACCCGCCCTTTTTGCAGCCTCAAATTCCTGACGAGCCTGCTCCATCTGTTCTTTGATCGACTGACTCCCTTGCAGATCGGCCTTTTCCGCCTTCCAGATTTCTTCCAGCTCACTGAATTCACGCTCCAGCTGATCAATTTTATGCTGCAACTTATCCAGCCGTTGCCGGGATGCTTCATCGGTTTCCTTCTTCAAAGCCTCTCGTTCAATTTTTAGCTGAATCAAATGCCGCTCCAACCGGTCCATTTCTTCAGGCTTGGAGTCGATTTCCATACGGATCAGGCTCCCTGCCTCGTCCACCAGGTCAATGGCCTTATCCGGTAACTTGCGATCGGTGATGTAACGCTGCGAAAGTGTTGCCGCAGCAACAATCGCGGAATCGGTGATATCGACACTGTGATGCAGTTCATAACGCTCTTTAAGGCCGCGTAATATGGCAATCGTGTCTTCGACTGACGGCTCACTGACCAACACTTTCTGGAAGCGCCGCTCCAATGCCGCATCCTTTTCTACATACTTGCGGTATTCATTGAGGGTTGTCGCTCCGATACAATGCAGCGCACCCCGGGCCAGCGCAGGTTTAAGCATATTGCCGGCATCCATGGAGCCTTCCGCGTTACCCGCACCGACAACGGTATGTATTTCATCGATAAACAGGATAATCTGCCCCTGGGCTTTTTCCAGGTCGCTCAATACGGCTTTCAGGCGTTCTTCAAATTCACCACGATATTTGGCCCCGGCAACCAATGACGCCATATCCAGGGACAACAATCGCTTGCCCTTAATACCATCTGGGACTTCGCCATTGATGATACGCAGGGCCAGGCCTTCGGCAATCGCGGTCTTGCCAACGCCCGGCTCCCCAATCAGCACCGGATTGTTCTTGGTGCGACGCTGCAACACCTGAATCGTGCGACGAATTTCACTATCGCGACCAATCACCGGATCCAGCTTGCCTTGTTCGGCACATTCTGTCAGGTCAATGGTGTATTTGGCCAGTGCCTGACGTTGTTCTTCGGCATTCGGATCATCCACAGACTGACCACCGCGCAATTGCTCGACCGCTTGCTGGATCGACTCCTTGCTGCCACCCGCCTGCTGAAGTAATTTTGCCAGAGTGGCTTTTTTCTCCAGCGCTGCCAGCAACACCAACTCTGTGGCAATATAGGTGTCCTTGTGCTGTTGCGCCAGTTTGTCGGTGAGATTGAGTAGCCTGTGCAAGGCATTGGAAATCTGGACATCACCATTTGCCCCTTCAACCTGCGGCATACGATTTAACTGCTGGTCCAGCAAATTTCGCAATTGACTGGTGTCCACACCCGCCTGGGTCAGAAGCTGATTAGTGGTGCCACCTTCCTGATCCAACAGACTCAACAGCAGATGCGCCGGTTCGATAAACTGGTGATCACGACCCACGGCCAGGCTTTGCGCATCAGCCAGTGCCTGTTGAAACTTACTGGTTAATTTATCCGTTCGCATGGTCTTCCCCGAAAAACTGTTTCACTTATGATTTCTTTCCTATTCAATACTATGGGTATGAACAAATCGGAAATCAATTGTCCTGATAGCAGCAGAAAAGTTCCACCAATTATTAGATCATTTTCAAGCGGACCTCCCCTCATGAAATAGTCTGATGGTTTGGTTAAGAAATACCTGAATTTGTTGTTACCCCATTGAGATAATCTGCTATCTGCCCCAGCAACTGCTGCTGGTCCCTCTCCTTACAATGTAGCAGAGAGCCGAACCGGATTTCGGGTTGGCCCGAAAGGATCAACGCACTCAAGGTTCTGCCCACCCCTCGTATTCCGCTAATGTGTACGGGCAACACAGGGCAATCCGTGGCGCAAGCCAGCATGGCTACTCCCCTTTTCATGGACGGCAAAAAAACTCAAGATAAAATCCTACGCAGTCCCTTTGCCACATTCATGGGCTACGAATAATTCTGGAAGTTGCTGCAGAGCGATTTTACCGAGTGGTGTTTTCGGTAATTCTTCGACAATAGCAAACCGCAGGATCTGATTGGGTTTCGAGGACATGGCATTATGTTCTTTTAGCGCCTCCCGTGCAGCCACGTCAGGTTGCAGCGCATCCATCACCAATACCGCTACCGGCTTCATCTCAACCTCCAATACAGCCGCTTCCTTGACACCTCCAATCCGCTCCAGCCGTGTTTCCAGTTCTTCAGGGTACACATTCTTACCCGCCTCGGTCACAATCAGGCGCTTACTGCGGCCGGTAATCATGACCCGGCCATCCGCGTGCTGGTGCGCGATATCACCCGTTGCAAACCAACCGTCATCCATAACATCCGCAGTTTGTGCATCATCAACGTATCCCAGCATCACATTGGGCCCTTTAACCCACAGTTCGCCATCACCGTTGGCATCAGGTTGTATAATTCGCACTTCGACATCACGCAATGGTGGACCAACACAATCCAGTACGGGGTCAAAGGGCCACTGCACACAGATTACCGGAGCTGTTTCAGTCAGGCCATAGCCCTGCATGAGTGGGATACCAAGTTTTCTGAAATACCCGGAAATCTCCGGATCCAATCGCGAACCCCCACTGACCCAGACATTAATTCTCCCACCGAGCTGACGGCGCAGCGGTGCATTCAAACGACGACGCAGTCCCATAGGAAGCTTGGCCAAAAAGTTAACATAGGTCCGCAAAGCAGTATTATCATTCACCCGTTTGCTAAGTCCCTGCATAATATTGCGGAACAACCTGGGTACAGCAATCACTACCGTGATCTGCTCCTGCTTCATCGCCTGAAGGATTTCTGCAGCCGCCAGTACCCTGGGCAGCACAATGGTAGAGCCGGACATCAATGGCAACAGCAAGCCACCGGTCAACTCAAAGGTATGGGATAGCGGCAAGAGTGATAAAAACCGATCTTCGGTAGTAACAACAGCCCGTTCAGCACAGGCAATCGCATTACTACTCAGATTATGATGCGACAAACGAACCATTTTCGGCGTTCCGGTACTACCTGAGGTATAAACTCGCAAAGCTTCCTGATCACCACTGACCATGGACTTTACTGCATATTCCCTTTCCACACGTTCCGATTCAGTCTCCATGTTAATCAGAAATTCGTTGACAAATCGCTCTTTGGCCCCGTGAACCAGTACCAATTTTGGATCCAGTGCGGTAACCGCAGCATCGGTTTCCTGAATGGAATTGCCGGTATGGATTGGGGCTAGAATCGCGCCAATTTTCCAGACTGCCAGTGCTGCAACGCCCCATTCCGGTCCATTGGGGGCGAGTACCCCCACCTTGTCGCCAGCATTCACTCCTCGTTCGCGGAGACGATCGGCCAGGTCCAGGGCACAATCGTGAATCTGCCGGTATCGATAAAACCTGTGCTTGCCCTGAGCCAAACGACAGAGCCAGGCGTGTTGCTCCGGTGTTCGTAATAGTGAGTGAGACAATAATTGCCACAAATTATCTGTCATATTGGCCCTTATCTGAAATAGCCGCTAAAAAATATATTGCCACGGCCAGCATATGCTCCAGGAGGCTAGCCGATAGCAGGAGCCGACCGGTTTGATATTCTGATAACCAGCACTTCCACCATCCATAGCGGCCGTAGCGAAGGAAAGCCGACTTGAGACCATATTCTATAGTGAGGCAAATACTTGTTGCGGATAACGACGCAGGGGAAATCGGACTAGCCAGCTTTTCCACAGCAGGTTCTCTGTTCCCGGACAACCGTGCAGTATACTTCGGCCACCATAGTACGTGTAGAATCAACTTTGACGCAAGCAAACTTGTCGAACTCCCCCTGTGTTAATTTTGTAGCCGATCCAGCTCATCTTGTAGCCTTTGCTATTGCGCTTGGTGAACATGAAAGCCTACCGAGGATTCTCAGCACAACAGTAGGTGACCAACCCGTCGACCTGGTCCAGGCTCGGCCTTTCCTTGTATTTGATCTCAAAGGATAAGGACGTAGGCAGGGCTACGAATAATAATGTCCACTTCCTTGCCCGTAGCTGACTCCCGCCAGTAAACAATCTCCGGTGTGTCGCGGTAATAGTAGGCATACAAATGCCGTAGCCCGTGGTCTCGACAATCCGGCCCATCTCATCCGAGTTATTATTGCCCAACTCGCTGAGGCACATGTCTTTCGGAATGGCCGGTGCGGACTCCCCGCGGATATGCACAAACTCATAAACTGCAGCTACAATAGGACTTCACACAGGGAGGAGGGTTGAAATTGACATCAAGGAATACATCGGCAATGACATTTTGAGCACCACATTGAAACAGGCGCTGCTGTCGGAACGCCACCGTTTGGTCAGAGAGGCTCTGGCGGAAGATGTCGGTGGCGGAGATTTGACCGCCGCCCTGATTCCCGCCACAACGGTCGATCAGGCCAAAATCTGCTGTCGCGAAGCTGCGGTACTGTGCGGCAAGCAGTGGGCGAACGAAGCATTTTCTTTCATTGATCCGAACATTACTATCGATTGGCTGGTCGATGACGGAGCACAAATCCAGCCTGACCAGGTGATTTGCTGTTTAACCGGCAATGGCCGCGCGCTGTTAACCGCAGAGCGAACTGCGCTTAACTTTCTGCAAATGCTTTCTGCGACCACCACCCTGACCTCCCGTTATGTCACTGCAATAGCAGGCACTGCGGCGAAAATCCTGGACACCCGAAAGACTCTGCCAGGTTTTCGTCATAGCCAGAAATATGCCGTTCGCTGTGGTGGTGGCTACAATCATCGATATGGCCTTTATGATGGAATACTGATCAAGGAAAATCATATTCTGGCTGCTGGCTCCATTTCTGCAGCACTTGACCAAGTCAAACAGTCACTACCACCTGGTGGACTGTTGGAGGTCGAAGTCGAATCTCTTGACGAGCTCGAACAGGCGCTGGCTGCTGCCGCACCTCGGGTGTTGCTGGACAACTTTAGTCTGGATGCACTTGAAGCCGCGGTAGACATTACCCGGGGACGTTCTATGCTGGAAGCTTCCGGGAGTGTCGATCTGGAAAATGTGGCCCGGATCGCAGCCACTGGTGTTGACTATATTTCTGTAGGTAGCCTGACCAAGAATATTCAAGCTGTTGATTTATCCATGCGTCTAATCTAACCACAGGTAAAGCAACGGTACGCGATTCCAGTGGAAACCTCCACTGGGAGTTTGCCTCAGGCTCCGCTAGGAGGCTGTCCGAGGAAAGGGAACCTACTGTGGAAAAGCTGACTTTGGCCAGATTTTCCCCTGATTCTTGTTAACCCATCTTTGTCAGCACCACCAAAAATAATCAGTAATAACAGTACGTTATAGGTTTATGATGCCCGTTATGGCACTACTGTTTGTGCTTTCGTCGGCTCAATGATCGTCTTCTGCGTCTTTCCCGGTAACCATCCCAGCTGCAGTGCCCGCAGAATGCGCTGCTGACCACTCTTGGGATAGCTGCTTTTGCGGATGTGAATCTGCTCTCCATCCTGCCCTCGCAGGGTC
>DRJH01000101.1 GCA_011052285.1 Gammaproteobacteria bacterium | reverse complement strand
AGACCAATGATGCGACACGATTTCTATTACTGATGGCAATCTGTAATGTCGTTTCGTTAAACTTCATGCCGTTTCATTAAATGACCTTCTTGCGCTGACTACGTATCAATAGCAAACCAAGAATAAATACCAGCAGCGCGATTCCTATAGGCACACCATAGGTTTTGAGCGGATTTGCTTGCGGTGGTAATAACAACCAGTACCATGACGTAAGCGTATGTTTTGAACCGGCTTCACCATTGGAGCCATCCCAGTTGGCAAGGGATATCGGGATAAATTGCCCTTCAGAAAAATTGACGTCACCGGACTTGCCACCTTGTCGTGGCCGTTTCATCAATACCTGCCATTGTCCACTGTGCCATTTTCCTGTAGCAATCAAACTGGAATCTTTAGATCGCGGCTGTAGTTTTTCATTGGGCCCGGTGGCATCAAACAGAATACTGCGTGGTGCAGCCTTCGGTTTCACTGCGCCTGCATTCCAGTACCAAATGGTGGTTGGATGCGCTGAATCACCATGTCGGAACAATGGCTTGACCGTGACACCCTTGGTTGTGTAAGACTTCTGCTTGGGAAACTGGATAGCAAAAGCATCCGAATGCATTTTCAGGGAACGATCCTGAATGGCCATCGACACCGGTTCACCCGGCCGCGAATCCGTACGATCATCAATCGTCAACAAGAATGCAATTTCCTTGTCGTTATATAGTGTCCGCACGGTCACCGCATCCGTCAGCGGCGTAAACAAACGGTCCTCTTTGATAATATTCGGCACCATCTTCAAAGTGGTCGCATCCGCGGTCTGCCAGGCTTTGTCATCGACACTGTTCGGCAGTTGACCCGACACTTTCGTACCACGAACCACTGACTCGTCGGTTAAAGACGTGTGTGTGGTGCGCAAAGAATACACATAATTGGCAATATTCCAGCGATTTTCCTCAGAAACGGTCTTGGTATGCTCCGGCATGGGCGTGCCCGGTATGCCTACGGACAAACGGGTAAAGATATTCCGTATGGTCGCATCCCTAGCCTCTGGCGTATCTCCGGGTACATTAGTGACCCGCCAGGTCCACGGTTCAGTCTGGTCACGCGGCCAAATCCGGTTGCCCCAGTCATCCTTCAGTCGCTTGCCGGAAGTGATATTGCCACGCCCATCCTGGCCATGACAGGCGCTGCAGGTATCTTTTTTATGGTAAGCGGCCTTACCCTTGGCTATCGATTCCGGGGTATAAGGAATCTGATTCTTGATTTCAAGTTTTTCCGTCACTGAGATTGGCTTGCCTTTGTAGATACCGGTATCCGGATCAAAAGCATCGTCCGGGGCATCGGCCGGCGCCCAGACTCCAAAGGTATCAAAACCCTTAATCACCGGAAGCAAACTATTGATCTGTTCATCGGTCATCAAGCTTTTCCAGGCTGGCATTACCGTTCCCGTCAGCCCGAATTTAATGGTGTTAAATAAATCCTCGTTACGGGGCAGGTCTTTACCCGGCGAGGTTTTGTACTTGAACAGGCCAGTAGTAAAATCGCGCGGTTTTGGGTACAACCGCTTGGCTGCGGGACCATCACCTGCACCCTTTTCGCCATGACAGGCAGCACAGCGAAATGCATACAATTCCTTGCCTTTCATACCGGCACGTTTTTTCAGAATCTCCTCTTTAATCCCGGTCACCGCCTTGGATCGCTCCTGGTCCCACATCCGGGGCACCTGGCCGACATAATCATAGAGAAATGTGATGACTTGCCACACATCCTCCTCGGACAGCATCTCATGCCAGACCGGCATGGCCGAATTCCAAGGTGTCCCCTCCTTTGGCAGGCCAGGGCCACCGGTGGTTATGCGCCAGAATACGAAGGCTTCTTGTAGCTGGGCAATCGTACCTACATCCTGAAAATTAGCCGGAGCAGGGTTGAAGCCTTTGGCAAATACACCCCCACCATCCAATAAATCACCATGGCAATAAAAACAATTACTATAGAAAATATTACGCCCTTTCTTTACTTCCGCCCGATATGCCTTCCAGCCTTCGTCCCGATTCTTCTTAAAGATCGCAAGTAGCTTAGTGCGTAATGGGTTCTGCAGTTTGGTTAAATCAAAACGCTTGTTGAATACACGTAGTGTTGTCGGTGGTGCCGGATGTACCTGTCGGAGTTCCACCGGGGCCTCGAATGAAGGCTTGACCACACCGTACACCAGGTACCCAACCAAGGCCGGGATCGCCAACAGATAAAACCAGCGCAGGCTGGTGTGAAGCACTCCATCAGCACGCATAACGTTGAGAATGGGTGATTTGAACTCGGCAAAACGATCATCATCGAAGCTAAAATAAAGTAGCACGCCAACAACCACAACGATCATGTACTGAATCATCAAGGTGGTCGGGGTAACTGGGGGGAAGGCATTGTTCAGAACCAGGTAGGCCGCAACGATGACCAGCACTGCCTGCCAGAATGCTGGAATTTTGAACCTCTTCATTTTTTGCCTCCCGCACGAATGAATTTCACAATCATCTCCAGCTCTTTAACATTCATCTGCTCGGCAAAATCATCCGGCATAATATCGGCCTCATAACCCTTGGTGATGTCTGCATTGGGGTAGATAATGCTCTTGCGAATAAATTCTTCGCTAAGGGTTGGGCCCACTTTTTTCAGATTGGGGCCGGTATCCGCTTCTGAATCAAGAATGGTATGGCAAGCAGTACAGCCGTACTTGTTCAATGCCTCCTCTGCCGTGGCCGCGATTGCCGGGGCATCACCACTCCCTCCGCTGTTATCAGCTACAGCGGGTGCCGCGTCAGCAGAAGGCAGCGGTACTGTAATATCATTGCCGTCCTTGGCTTGCAAATAGGCGATTACGGCATTAATTTCAATAGCTGAAAGCGCAATCGGGGGTTTGGAGATGGTCGGCATGGGACTGACATTCGGTGCGCCTTTTTTACCAAACCCGGGCACCACGTAAGCGGAAGGCTTGAGCATGGATTCATGAATATAGCTTTCAATGTCCGTAGCATTTCCCTGGTAATTAGCGTCTGCCAGGGCTTTTTTGGTTTCATCAGCCAAATTCAATACGGCTATATTCGGCGCTCTGCCACGCTCATTATGACACAGGGTACATGTACCCTTGCCATGGAATATGGTGTCTCCGATAGCTGCATATTTTTCTGGCGTCAAGGAACTGAGGTCAACCTTGGTGGCCTTGGGTGCATCTCCCTCCACCTGTGGCAACAGATTAGCCACCAGGGTAAAAAATAGGGTCAACAGGAGAGAGAACCCCAGCACTCTAAGCAGTATCATTGCCCCACCTCCTGCCCGGAAGACTCTGGAGGCAGTTGCTTCTTTTCACTTAAGGTACTGACCCAAAAAACAAATAAAACCATGGCGATAAACAATATTGTTACGATGGTCATCATATTTCCGGCATAACCGATAGCCGGAATAAAATTATCGGGTGAGTTATCCCGCATAATATTGTTAACATGCCAGTGGGTACGAACCGAAGATCGCACGTATCCCATCAAGGCCATCAACCAGGTAAACGCAACCGGCAGAGCAAACAGAGCATACTGTGATCGATTCGTCACCTTGCCCCAGTGTGAAGGTAATATTCTGGCCCCCTTGTACAAATAGGTATCGAGAATAATCCCGGAAATGATTACCGTCAGTGTTGAGGCCACCTGCATGACAGAGGAACCCACTTTGTACAGAGTGTTGGTAAAATACCCGTAGTAGACACCGGCGAAGACGACATTGAACACGGCAACCGCATAAATAGTAACCATCAGCGCATTGCCTGCCCTCTCCCATGAAACGACCGCAACTTTATCGGCACGACGAAACAGCTGAAAAGACAGGAAGGTAAAGATCAGCATCAGGTTCACCGCGATATTCTTGGCCGGCATAATACCGAATACACCGAGGATGTGATGATTGGCACCACCCAATAGCCGAATTTCTGCCGGTGAAAGAATCAGTGTGTGTGGTGTGATCCAGACCAGAAATGACGTCACCAGCACAAAGGCAATATACTTGATATAGCCTTGATAGCGCTCGGACCCTTCGGTTCGTGACATACCGGACCAGAGGTAATAATTGCCGGCCAGCAGGATCGCTCCGATTAGCACGGCTTGTACGATAAACAGCCAGGCCAGGATACCACCCATGGCGGTGATACCCATGGTCTGCGAGTAGGCATAAACTTCAGCCATGAGATAATAGCCTGCAAAAGGTAACGGCAGAAACGACAGAATAGCGATAAAATTTGCGGTATAACCCATCCAGTCGTAATGGGCTTTTTCTTCCGGCGTCTTGCTGCTCAGGAAACGGTACGCCGCATAGGCGCCAACCACTGCGCCACCGAAGGCGATATTGGCAATAAAGCGATGCAAATTCAGGGCATTCCATAATGGCCCCTTGAGAATCTGCCAGATATTGCCGGTCACCGCACCTACCTCATTGACCCCGGAAGGAGCCATCATGAACGTCGCCCATGCATTGGACATCACCATCAGTGTCAGACCCACGACATTGACCAGCAAACCCAAGGTCAAGTGCGCCCATTTGGCATTACCGTAACGCAAGGCATCCCAGCTATAGTAGTAAAGGTAGACGACGATGCTTTCGGAGAAGAACAGGGCGGCATAAACGAGTGTCTGGCTGCCAAAAACACGCATCATATAACCCATAAAATCGGGATAAAGCAAAAACAGAGCGAAAGCCAGTGTGCCGCCGAGCAAGGAAGTGATGGCATAGGCGGTAGCCGAAATCTTCATGAATTCGTGTGCCATAGCCTCATAACGCGAGTCACCCGTCTTAACGCCGATCCATTCAATCAACAACACAAAAATTGGCACAGCCAGCACAAAAGCGCCAAAGTAGAGGTGTAGCTGGGCGACTATCCAGACTACAGAGCGACTCGATACCCCGATATTGGGGTAGTCTTTGGCTTCTGGCTGGGGCGCTGGAATTAATTCTTTACTGGCAGCATCCCCGGCAGCTGTGTTAGTGGTGGCCGCTGGGGTGACCGCTTCCGCGGCAACAGCCTGCGTTACACCCGACCAGTCTGAACTTGCTAGCACCGGAGTGGACCCGGGCTCAGATATCGCCACAAAAAGTGGAATAGCCAGCATCAGTATGGCGACCAGGCCGACATGGAGCGATAGCTTTTTCCAGGGTAACTTGTGCCACCCGAACCGACTACCGGCAAACCTGATATCCCGACCCTTAGCCGTTGAAGAGCTCGGCCCAGAAATGCTCGAAACTCGTATCATTTTATTGATTTCCCCTGCAGGTAATTCCCGGCTCTTCATCATTGCGCTGGAGTCAAATTCATATTCAAAGGCAACCCCTGCATACTCATAATGATATGATCCAGTCCGTAAAAGAACAGTACGGTGACAGCGATCGCTCCTAACCAAACAACAACCGGATTATTCAAATTCGTATCCCACCCCTTTTTCCATTATTCGATTCTGTATGCATTCTGCTGCCCACTTATTATTGATACTTCAGCTCAAAAGCCCGACCGGGCTCACCTCACTCTTGTATAGTCACACCATGCGAGTACAGTAAGAGCCACCAAAAAAATACCAGTGCCAGAACCATCACTGTGGCAAATAATTTAGGTCCCCATGTGACCTGTGGTTTGTTGCTTTGCGCCATCATCAGATCCTCATTAATTTCTGGTTTCTAGCTATATCGATACGGAAGAATTCCACCTTGTCCGCTGCTCCACAAGCATGGACCATGCCAACTATTAAATCTTTTGTTTTACAATAAGTTACAATTCAATGGTGTGGCTGCTATGCGTTTTGCCGATATTTCATTAAAACAAAACACTGCATGGCTGTTATTTCGTACAACCAATCAGGAGATCACTTGGCAACGCCCGCGTGATGGGGATGTCACCCCATAAATCGCCCAAGATCACTCCAGGAGGCTGTCCGGGAATAGAGAACCTACTGCGGATAAGCAGAATTCAGCCATATTCGGGTTGGGTTTGCTTGCTGTTACCGAGCGACGTAAGCCTGTTAGGGACTTCAGCGTTTGGAAGCAACAGGCACTCTGAGGCCGTAGGGAGCAATTACCAATATCATTAACCTAACGATGCAAATGGTAGAGTTTCACCTTGCGTTCCAGACGTGGCCGTGAGATGCCCAGAATTTCACAGGCGTGACCCTTGTGCCAGTGTGTCGCCTTGAGTGTCCGGTCGATGAGTTCGCGCTCCATCTCGGCAATGCTCATCAGTGGTGACTCCTCAGCTGTGGCCTCAGCCATAGATACAGCTGCATCATCGACCGAAGGCTGTGACAATACGCCATCGCCAGTTTCGGCCTCATCAGACCAGTTTTCCTGTGACAATT
>DRJH01000100.1 GCA_011052285.1 Gammaproteobacteria bacterium | reverse complement strand
TACAATGACATCTCACACAGGCAGATATTTGGTCACATAGATCAGCTAAGCATCAGGAAGGCACTGAATAAGAGGGAAAAGATAAAAGCAATTCCCGAAATATGTGAAAACTGCAATATGCGTAACCGCTATAAAATGGCCGAGGTAACCAGTGTCGCTGCACACTATCTCTACGGGAAAGTCAGGAAATTTACGATGGCTTAAAGAAGACGGATGACTGCGTCCTATATAGTTGTCATCTCAAAGTATTCCCTTTGCTACGGCCTAGATTCTGGCCAACGAAGCGCCTCCATGTGGGGAGAACGTGGGTTCCCCGTCCCCGTCATAGGCGGTTGGTAGACCATCTGCACCTTGCAGAATATTGTGTAATCGTTGTGCGTTACGTAGTCCGATTTGTAAAATCTGGCCGTTAGCTACATTTTGTTGACGACACTGTTTCAATAAACACAGAATAGTGTCAGAAAATGCTACAGGGTCGTGAGACAACTTGCCTACGGCTTCGATCAATAAGGTTTTCTGTGTCGCGAGGGTCATTAGCCGTTCAGTGTCCCGTATTTTTGCAGCGCTGTACTCCGCCTGTAGTGCTTCCAGCAAGCTAGCCAACAGCGCCTGCAGTTCATGATCGGTTGTGGGTTTTTGAACGGACATTGCTAGTCAGGCAGGATTATAGATGGCTGTTATTTTGCAGAAGTTGGGGCCAGGCCCTGTTCCATTGCAATGATTTTATCGGCAATGCGATAGGGGTTGGTTTGATACTCGCCATTTTTCAGCGAGATTTTTAAATCTCTGACCTTGCCAGCATCATAGGCTGGTAGGCTGGCCAGGCTGGCTTCCAGTGACTGCAGTTGCTGTACAGCACCTGTCAGGCTTACCTGGTCACCGTTGGGTTTTGCAGGTGAAGTGGTCGTTGCTGTCGCTTGTTGATTTGCACCCTTCCCGCTCCTGATTACGGTGCGGTCCGATACAGCAGTTCCTGGCTTCGAGCCTACGCCATCAATTGCCATGGTAGTTTCTCCTGATTGTCGTTCCTGATAGGTTACACGCCGTATGTGGGGCTGTTTGAATAGCATGCCACGCAAGAATTACACCCCTCCACCCTCCTGTGTCGGCAGCAGCTAAGAAAACTTTAGCCCGGATTAATGAGGATGTTAAAATTACGCACCAAAGAGCCTCTTGTAAAATTTGTGAGCGGCGATCTGCTTTTCCACTTCGGACCATTTCCCAGCTGGACGTTTGCCCCATGGAACCACCATGCGCTTCATGTTACAAGTCCACAGTGACCTGGTTGGCTCCACTGACGGTGGCTTCAATGATTCTCTTGGAGCGTAGGTTCTGAACCTTTATGCGTTCACCCTTAGCCCCGTTCATTAATGCTTTGCCACTCATTCGAACCAGAAAACTGCTGTCTTTTGCCACAATAACGACATTTTTTCCGCGATGCACAAGAGTAATTGCTTTCAGCATCCGGGGGGTCAATATGGTACCGATGGTGGCCGGTCGTCGCATGATATGCTGTACCGCATCATTTATTTGGGCAATATATCCATTTGAATAATTGGAAATATCACGCTCCTCGAGCAACAGATCTTGCAAAGACAACTGTTGCCCACGCATAACCGGGTGCTTCAATACAACCACCTTTTGCATAATTCTGACTCGGGCTGAAACATAGATTTTCCAGGTTACAGTACCGCTACAACGAACTCCTACCGTGGTTCGACCACGGCTCGGACTACCGGTAGGTAAAAAGGCTTGTAAAGGGTTGGGACAGGCCGGTAGGCGCAGGCGGGGGTCGATAACTCCGATGCTGATTTTGTCGATGCTGATACGACCATTGTTCTCTGTCACAAGAAAGGACTTTACGGCGTCAGCTATTTGACGCAAACTCTGAATGTTGTCAGCCTGGGCAGAGCCTGCAGTGACCAGGAAGAGCCATGCCAGCAAAGGCAATAGAATTCCAAAGACTTGATTTTTCAATATCTTCATGAGATTTATATTGAGTTCTGTTAAGCTACCCCACTGTTCCCGGGATGCGGAGAGGCAATGATTTTCACGTCCCGGCAGTATTGCTTGGCTAGTTTGTTATCGGTTGCGTTTTAATGACGCAAAATTCATGCCGTTTTTCTGATTTCAAACAATACGGCTATTCATCAGTACCTGCGTGGGACTGATACAGAGATATTTTTTTAGACAATAAGTGATGTACCCTACCAATAGAGGTGTACCCCGCACAGGGATCATACCCACAGGCTATGAGCTGGTCATTTGTTCTCGCTAGCAGCGGGTTTGCTCACTGTTTCCTCATTCGGGCTTGCGTAACACGGAAACAGCGAGCAAATCCGCTGCTTGTTCGGTTAGTGGGGCCGCTGTGAGATAGTAAATTTTACGTAGTATGGATTTAGCATTGAAAGCGATTGATCACAAAAACTATACAGATTTTGCCAACTACCTCGAGTCAGTCAGCGGCATCGCATTGAGCCTTGGAAAAGAATATCTTCTCGAGATGAGGCTGCGCCCATTGTTTAGACAGCTTAATATCCATTCCATGCAAGATATGATTACACGAGCGAAGTCTGATCGACGTGTGCTGGCCTTGATGATTGATGCGTTGACGACCAACGAAACTTCCTGGTTTCGGGATCGGTACCCCTTTTCACACTTACAGAAAATTATTTTTCCAGCATTGATCAAGCAAGGTGCATCACGTATCAACTGTTGGTCTGCCGCCTGCTCATCGGGCCAAGAGCCGTATTCAATAGCCATGGTATTTGAGGAGATGCGACGGAATTTTCCCTGTACGACCAGTTTGAATATTCTCGCAACGGAAATTTCCGATTCCATGCTTGAAGAGGCCAAAAAGGGTTGTTACTCGGAACGTGCTATTGCTCGCGGTCTTTCTGAGGACCTGAAAAATCGTTATTTGCAACCCTGTTCCAATAGCTGGCAGGTTGTACCTAAGGTACGCCAGGGGATTCGGTTCCAAAAGTTCAATCTTGTCCATGGCCAGGAGTTGGCCTCGCTGGGTCAGTTTGATGTAATTTTTTGCCGCAATGTGCTGATATATTTTACTACCCAGGTTAAAACCAGGGTGTTGACCCGACTGGCGTCATCATTGAAGACAGGTGGGTACCTAATGCTTGGTTCTTCCGAGTACGTTAGCCTGGATCTGCCGTATTTCATCACAGAAAAACTTTCACCCGGGTTTGTATTTAGACGCACGGCTGTTCCTGTTAAACGATAACCTGCAACTTGCCGCTTGCCGGCAATAGTTTGCCCCGGAGCAGGTTCCGGGGATATATACCTCCGGTTGAGTTCTGCTCTGACCACGTTCGTTGTGCACAGTTCTGCAAAAGGGCACCATTTGTGAGCCGATTGGCATGCTTACTGCGGTGTTATGGCCATGTTGTGATGATTTGAAACAGAAACACCCCCCAGGAGGCCGTCCGAGAATAATTAACGACTATTTCACGTCATGGCGTGGTGTTTTTATGTTTCCAACTAAAAGACTGTGACCTTTGGCATGGCAATTGCTTGTTTTTATTTTGCAAATATCTTCAATGACGGAGGAACTAACCGGTGGCGATAGGGATGGATCGGGTTTTCGGGATGCAGGAACAGGCGCTCTTGATACGTAGCAAGCGTGCTGAAATATTGGCCAATAATCTTGCCAATGCCGACACTCCCGGGTTCAAGGCCCGTGATATTGATTTTAAGGCGATGATGGCGCAGCTGGCGGGCCCTGCTCAGGGACAGTTTGGACTGCAGCGAATTGCCTTGCGTGGGACTGACCCTCGCCACTTCTCTTCAATGTCCGGAGTTGTTGCAAATACTGAAGTGTTGTACCGTCAACCTATGCAGCCTTCATTGGATGGAAATACGGTAGATTCACAACGGGAGCATAGTGCTTTTGCGGAAAATGCCATGGGCTATATGACTACCCTGCGGTTTATGACGGGCCGGATACAGGGTTTGATGAAAGCGATCAGAGGACAGTAATATGTCATTACTCAGTGCCATGGACATTGCCAGCAGCAGTTTGAGTGCTGAATCGTATCGGCTCAATCTTACCGCCAGCAATCTGGCGAATGCAAATAGTGTCAGTAGCAGCATTAACCGGACCTACCGCGGCCGTCATCCGGTCTTCACCACCATTTCGGCAAATCCTGATGCCACTGCATTTGGCGATGTGATGGATGGACTCGGTCGGGGGGTTAGATTGGCCGCAGTGGTTGAGAGTGCTGCGCCGCTACGTAAGGAGTATCATCCTGAGAACCCCCTGGCCAACAAGGAAGGCTATGTTTTTTTGCCCAATGTCAACACCATTGAAGAGATGGCCAATATGATTTCGGCATCACGTTCTTATTCGAGCAATATTGAAGTCTTCAACAGCGCCAAACAAATGTTGCTAAGAACGCTCACCCTGGGGCAGTGACCATGTGGGACAGTATCGCTTGGGAAGTAACCGGATAGAGCAGGAGAAAGACCGATGAACACGATTGATAAAGCCACTTTAGACCAGCTACCCGGCGTCAAGTTACCGGACAAAAAGGCAGCTTCTGGCAACGATCTTGGCCAGGATGCCTTTATGAAACTGATGCTGGCACAAATGCAACACCAGGATCCGATGAAGCCGATGACGGATGGGCAGTTTATCACTCAAATGGCACAGTTCAAGACGGTGACTGGTATGCAGAACTTACAAAAGTCATTTACCCAAATCGCCAGCGTATTACAGTCTAATCAAGCCCTGCAAGCATCGGCGTTAGTTGGCCGGGAGGTATTGGCTCCAGGCAATACCGCCGAACTGGTTGCCGCAGGTTCTGTTACCGGACAGGTTGATTTACCGGTAGAAACGACAGCACTGACGATGAATGTCTATGATGTTACCGGGCAGCTGGTGCGCAATCTGCCTTTAGGGGCGCAATCGGCGGGTGTCGTCCAGTTTCGCTGGGATGGGATCAACGATGGTGGTCAGGCAGCTGCGGCTGGAACCTATACCATCCGTATTGAAGCCCTGCAGGATGGGCAGCCGCAAGAAATTCAACCTCTGTTAGGTGCCAAGGTGGAGAGTGTCAGCCTTGGTAATGGCAGCACGGGCACACAACTCAATCTGGTAGGAAATCGGTCAATATCTTTGGCGGATGTCAGCAGAATTCAGTAATCCAACAAATATAGCAGTTGAGGAATAGATCATGACCTTTCGCACCGGCATCACTGGACTGAACGCAGCCCAGAAGAACCTTGAAGCCATTGGCAATAATATCGCGAATAGTGCGACTACAGGATTTAAGTCATCACGCGCTGAATTTGCCGATGTGTTTTCAAA
Organism: Gammaproteobacteria bacterium; assembly: GCA_011052285.1. Classification (GTDB taxonomy): domain Bacteria; phylum Pseudomonadota; class Gammaproteobacteria; order Arenicellales; family DRJH01; genus DRJH01. The sequence continues at coordinate 1,321 of DRJH01000100.1, read as the reverse complement.
GGGTCAGTTAGGTAGTGCTAACAACACGGTCGGACAAGGCGTCAAGGTGGCCCAGGTGCGGCAGAATTTTACCCAGGGCAGTGTCGCTTTTACCGATCGCAATCTTGATCTGGCGGTTTCCGGGAAAGGTTTCTTTCGGATGAATGATAGCGGCTCAATTATGTATACCAGGGATGGAGAATTCGGCCTGAATCAGAATGGCTATATCGTCAATGGCAGCGGCTTGCGCCTTACCGGTTACCAGGTCGACGTTAACAACAATATCACCGGTGCGTTGGGGGATTTGCAGATATCCAATAATGTATCAAGCCCAAAAGCCACCGATAAAGTGACGTTGGGTGCCAATCTGGATGCCGGTCAAGCAGTTGTTGGGGCCGCAGCCCCGGCCTTGGCGATGGGTGCAGCGGTGACCGATCCAAACACCGGCCTGGCCTATGTGCCACCGCGTTTTTTGCCTCCGGATACGGCGAGTTATAATCATGCGACCTCCTATACTCTTTACGATTCCCTGGGGACATCCCATACGGCAACCATGTACTTCAGGAAAACGGCGGCCAATGCCTGGACTGCGGAGCTATCGGTTGACAACCAGGCCTTCGAAGTACCTGCAACAGGTACGGCACTGGCCTTCGACACAACAGGGGCAATTACCACACCTGCCGGGCCACCAGCAGGTTTGATGACCTATGCCAATGTGGTTGTTAGTAGTGGGGCTGCCGACATGAATTTTTCTGTGGATATGTCCGGATTGACCCAATACGGTAGTCCTTTTGGGGTCACCATACTGTCACAGGATGGGTATGCAACCGGGCAGTTGACCAGTGTTGATGTGGGGCAGGATGGGACCATAACCGGCACCTATTCTAATGGCCAGACACTGGCCCAGGGGCAGGTGGCGTTGACTTCATTCGCTAATGAAGAAGGCCTGATTGAACAGGGCAATTCGCTTTGGACCGAGTCAGCAGCTTCCGGGTCACCACTGGTAGGAACACCCGGTACTGCCACACTCGGGGCGATTCAGGGTGGCGCTCTGGAAGACTCCAATGTGGATCTGACCAAGGCATTGGTCGGTTTAATCGTGGCGCAGAGAAATTTCCAGGCTAATGCCCAGGTAATCAGTACGGCAAATCAAATCACGCAAACCATTGTTCAGCTTCGTTAGTTGGCAACCGGTCAAAGCTAAGGATTGAGATATGGATAGAATGCTTTATGTGGCCATGTCCGGAGCCAGGCAAATCATGCTGGCGCAGGCAGCTAACAGCAACAATCTGGCCAATGTCAGCACCTCGGGATTTCGAGCTGATTTGTCGCAGTTTCGTAG
>DRJH01000099.1 GCA_011052285.1 Gammaproteobacteria bacterium | reverse complement strand
CTTTGCCCATCACTCCAACCAATCCAGCGGTCTCTACATTGCAATCGCCAGGCGGGACTGGAGTATTGCAGGCAACCCAACAGACCACGCGGTGACTGGATCAGATAACGCAGATGAGCACCGAACGGGATGGTATGTCCCAGGTAATGGTATTGATCGACCAGGAGGCTGTCCGAGAACAGGAGCCGTAGCGAGAGAAAGCTGCTTTGAGGTCAATTTTCTCATGATTTGAGGCGAGGGATACGAATGTAACGTATCTTTACTCCTACGCACAAATCTGTTCTTATGACGACATTCAAACCGTTCCGTTTGTCAGCACGAAAAGCCGGGCAGAATGCACACTATTATCGCAGTCAATCATCTCAACAAAACCTACGCCTCCGGGTTTCATGCCTTGAAGGAAGTCTCCGTACAAATCGAACAGGGAGAAATTCTGGCTTTGTTGGGGCCTAACGGGGCTGGCAAAACCACCTTGATCAGTATCATTTGTGGCATTGTTACTCCGTCGAGTGGTACGGTGACCATCGAAGGTCATGACATCATCGATGAATATCGTGAAGCCAGGCATCTGGTTGGACTGGTACCGCAGGAACTAACCACTGATGCCTTTGAAACAGTCTGGAATACGGTCAGTTTCAGTCGTGGCCTGTTCGGTTACGGGCGCAATAATGCCCACATCGAAAAGACGCTCAAATCCTTGTCGCTATGGGATAAAAAAGACAATATGATCATGTCCCTGTCCGGGGGTATGAAGCGGCGGGTCATGATTGCCAAGGCCCTGTCTCATGAGCCACGGATTCTATTTCTGGATGAACCGACGGCCGGTGTTGATGTAGAACTACGTCAGGATATGTGGCAACTGGTTCGTACATTACGCGAATCTGGTGTTACCATCATTCTGACTACGCACTATATCGAAGAGGCCGAAGAAATGGCTGATCGTATTGGCATTATCAGCAATGGCAACCTACTATTGGTCGAAAATAAGGCGGAACTGATGCACAAACTGGGCAAAAAACAGCTCACGCTACAGTTACAAGACAGGCTTGCTGCCCTGCCGACCACTTTGAACCACCACAACTTGGAATTAACAGAAAACGGGACTGAATTGGTCTACACCTACCACAGCAAACAGGATCGTACCGGCATCACTACCCTGCTGGCAGATCTTGCTGCAGCAGATATTCGTTTTCATGATCTGTATACAACCCAAAGTTCGCTGGAAGAAATCTTTGTCAGCCTGGTGAAAAAGCCTGCATGAACCTCTACGCAGCAAAGGCCATTTACACCTTCGAAATGGCCCGTACCTGGAGAACTTTGGCTCAAAGCATTGTCTCCCCAGTGATATCCACCTCGCTCTATTTCGTCGTCTTTGGTGCCGCCATCGGCTCACGGATCAATCAGATTGAAGGCGTCAGCTACGGCGCTTTTCTGGTTCCTGGAGTAATCATGTTGTCGCTGCTGACCCAGAGTATTTCCAACGCCTCGTTCGGGATTTATTTTCCAAAATTTATCGGCACCATCTACGAAATCCTTTCTGCACCCATTTCACCACTGGAAATTGTGCTTGGCTATGTGGGTGCTGCAGCTAGCAAATCAACTCTCCTTGGCCTCATCATTCTGGGAACTGCATCGATATTTGTTGATGTGCGCATAGCCCATCCATTTTCGATGCTGGCATTTTTACTGTTAACTGCCGTAACCTTCAGTCTGCTCGGCTTTATTATCGGCATTGTGGCGAATAATTTCGAGCAATTACAGATCGTGCCGTTGCTAATTGTAACCCCGCTGGTTTTTCTTGGCGGTAGTTTTTATTCCATCAGCATGCTACCACCTTTCTGGCAGACCGTGACTCTGTTCAATCCTGTGGTCTATCTCATCAGTGGTTTTCGCTGGAGTTTTTATGAGATCTCCGATGTCAGTATTGGCATGAGTCTGGCCATGGCCTCTGGCTTTCTACTGGCCTTCCTATGTGTCGTAGTCTGGATTTTCCGTACCGGCTATCGCTTGAAAGTCTGAGCTGACTACAGAGCCATCAGTCTGCAGAAGCGATGTATTCCAGCACGGACTCGGTACTGCCTGCCTTTTGCGATTTCCTACCATAATCTACTCACTGGGAGCCTGCCCGAGAATAGAAAGCCTGCTGCGGATAAGCGGACTTTGGCCCGATTCCCCCTTGATTCTCGTTAAATACAACAAGTATTCGCCTCAAATCATGGCAAAATCGACCTCAAATCCGCTTCCCCTCGCTACGACTTCTATTCTCGGACAGCCTCAGCCGATCACCGCCAACGAACCCTGGCCTGTCCGTCGATGTCCACCGGAATGATTTCGGGCACGCATTGACACATCTTTACTCCTGTTTCTCCCTGCGTTATGTACGCGCTTACGCTGAGTGCTACGTGTTTTTGAAGGATTGTCCACTATTTTAGCAGAACCTGTAGCATTTCCGACAATACGTAGTGTTTGTTCTGAGCGGGTATCCGGCTGGCTCTTCTGACCACTGGTTTTTGGCAATTCAAAACCCTCTGCCTTTTTGTGTGGGATCGACTTGCCGAGCAGACGCTCTATGTCGCGCAGCAAACCTTTTTCCTCCGTCGAGACCAGCGAAACTGCCTCTCCGGTCATTCCGGCACGGCCGGTACGACCAATTCTGTGTACATAATCCTCTGGCACATTCGGCAACTCATAGTTCACAACATGCGGCAAACGTTCAATATCGAGGCCACGAGCAGCGATGTCAGTTGCCACCAACACTCTAAGCTTTCCGGACTTGAATTCAGCCAGCGCCCGGGTACGAGCACCCTGGCTTTTATTGCCATGAATCGCGGCGCTGACCAAACCATCGCTAGTCAGCTGTCTGGCCAGACGATTGGCACCGTGTTTGGTACGGGCAAACACCAGAACTTGTTGCCAATCACCCGATCCAATCAACCAGGATAACAACGCACGTTTACCACTCTTTTCTACAGTGTGTAGACACTGCGAAATCTGTTTAACGGTGGCATTGCGTGGCGCCACATCAATCTGCAGTGGCTCTTTTAACAAACAACCCGCAAGCCGGCGGATATCATCGGAAAAAGTTGCGGAAAACAGCAAAGTCTGCCTTTGCTTGGGTATTAGCTTCATTACGCGGCGGATATCATGAATAAACCCCATATCCAACATCCGGTCTGCTTCATCCAGCACCAGGATATCAATGCCTGCAAGGTCAAGTGTTTTTTGGGATACATGATCCAGCAAGCGTCCGGGAGTTGCCACGACAATGTCTACCCCCGCTCGCAAACGGGTAATCTGTGGGCCAATCTTCACACCACCAAAAATCACGCTACTACGAAGTGGCAGGTAGCGGCCATAAAAAGATACACTTTCACCCACCTGTGCCGCAAGCTCTCGCGTGGGAGTGAGGATCAATGCTCTTGGCCTTGCGGACTTGTGCTGTTGAGATTTCCGACTCAGAAGTTGTAGTATCGGCAAAGCAAATGCTGCGGTCTTGCCGGTGCCAGTCTGTGAGCCAGCGAGGATATCACGACCATTCAGCACAGCAGGAATGGCTTGTTGCTGGATGGGCGTGGTGTGTGTATAGCCTTGATCATCAATCGCACGCAACAGTGCAGTTGAAAGTTCAAGAGATTCAAATTTCATTACTGGTAATACTCCATGTTTTCTTGCATGTGTTTTCGTAACGATTCAACGAAATCCACAGCAAACTTCACATCAGCGGAAGCGGCTGCGGTAAGCTTTCGCGCACAACCGACACAGTTACTATCTCGGAGTTGGAGCGCAGACAGTGCGTAACGCGAAGCAAAGCGGAGGTAAAATGACTGGGGAAATACTGATCAAAAACTGTAGAGCGCGCAGGATACAGGCATCTGCGCGCAAATGCTATCCGTTTCTGATCTATTTTACTGACCAGGAGGCTATCCGAGAATACAGAACCTACTGCGAATAAGTGGGCATTGGCACGATTACCCTCTACGTCGTTACCCATTTAATGAGTATTCGCTTGTAACTCTTCAGCGCATTCATCATTTTGTCCCATTACGGCGTGTGTTCGTACTTGAATGCTCACATATGACCTATATGCTCACATTCTCCGTGCGAATATGCCTTGTACTCAACTAAAATCTAAACACGCTGAATAGCGACTCACCTCACTTCGCAGCCCTCAATCATAGAATAACAAAATCAATCACTTACGATTTTGTTATTCAAGAGTTACATTCGCTTCACCATAGAATGTGGCACCAAATCGACCCCCACTCGAGACGGCTGCTATGGATAGCGGAAGAGAAAAAGGGCTCTGACCCCTTTTTTCTGGCCCCTTTTTTCAGAAAGGAATATCGTCGTCGAAATCAGCCATTGGTGGTTCTGCCGGGGCATTAGCCGGTGCTGTATTTTGTGGCTGTTGTGGCTGTTGTGGCTGTTCTGGTTGTTGGTAATTTTGGCCACCAACAGGCGCTTGAGCGCTGACATTATCACTCTTGCTACCAAGCATCTGCATTTCATTGGCAACAATTTCGGTAGTGTAGCGGTCATTTCCATCCTGCCCCTGCCATTTACGGGTCTGCAGACGACCTTCAACATAAATCTGCGAACCCTTATGCAGATACTGACCGACGATTTCAGCGAGGCGGGAAAAGAACACAACCCGGTGCCACTCTGTTTTTTCCACTTTTTCTCCGGTATTTTTATCTTTCCAGCTTTCGGTAGTGGCCAGTGTAATCGTTGCCACAGCACTGCCACTGGTGGTGTACCGAACTTCCGGTTCCTTACCCAGATTGCCGACCAGTATGACCTTATTAACACCTCTTGCCATGATCCTTCTCCTTAATGAAAAAAAGCTGTGAAGACTATGCCTTGAGCGGCAGAATATGCGTATATTAGCAGGTTGTCCTCCTACACAGAAACAAGACATGGAATTCATTCGTATCCGCGGTGCGCGAACGCACAACCTGCAGAACATCAATCTGGATCTGCCGCGGGACCAATTTATTGTTATCACAGGACTTTCCGGATCCGGCAAGTCATCGTTGGCCTTCGATACCATCTACGCAGAAGGACAAAGGCGCTACGTGGAATCCTTGTCAACCTACGCCCGCCAGTTCCTGTCTTTAATGGAAAAGCCGGATATCGATCTCATTGAGGGCTTGTCTCCGGCAATCTCTATCGAGCAGAAAGCCAGTTCCCACAACCCCCGTTCCACCGTCGGCACGGTGACCGAAATCTATGATTACCTGCGCCTGCTGTATGCACGCATTGGCTCACCTCGCTGCCCTAATCACAATATTGATCTGGAAGCGCAAACGGTCAGTCAAATGGTTGATATCACGCTGGCCTTGCCAACCGGTACGAAAGTACTGTTACTAGCACCGGTTATTCGCAACCGCAAAGGCAGTCATGAAAAATTACTGGATGATTTACGTCATCAGGGTTTTATCCGTGCCCGCATTGATCAGCGGGTCACTGAACTGGATGATGTGCCGGTTCTGAAAAAGAATCTCAAACATGATATTGATGTTGTCATCGACCGTCTGGTCATTCGCGAAGGAATTGCCCAACGGCTTGCGGAATCGTTTGAAATGGCACTGACACTGGCCGACGATATGGCCATTATCAGCGTTATCGATACCCCTGCAGGAAGCCCGGAGGATATCCTTTTTTCCGCTCATTATGCCTGCCCCCATTGTGGTTTCAACTATGGAGAGCTGGAGCCGAGGAGTTTTTCCTTCAATAATCCTGCCGGTGCCTGTAAGACCTGTGATGGACTGGGTATTCACCAAATCTTCAGCCCGGATCAGGTCATCAGCGATCGTAATTTGAGCCTGGCAGAAGGTGCCATCCCAGGCTGGGATCGCCGCAATCCCTTCGTCTTCAGCATGCTCAACGCGTTGAGCCAACATTACGACTTCGACATCACTACCCCATTTTCTGAACTTTCAGAAAAACTGCAGCAAATCATCCTCTATGGCAGCGGCCGTGAGAAGATCGACATTGAGTACCCGGGCCACCGCCGACGTCGTCATGCCTTCGAAGGCGTCATCCCCAATCTGGAACGGCGCTATCGGGAAACCGAATCGAACAGCATACGCGAAGACATTGCCCGCTTTATCAGTAACCAGCCCTGCAGCGACTGTGCCGGTAGCCGACTTTCCCAAGCTGCACGACATGTCTTCATCAATGATCTGGCGATTCACCAGGTCACAGCATTACCCATCATCAAAACACTGCAGTTTTTTGAACAGTTAAATCTGGCTGGAAAGCGTGCTGCGATCGCTGAACGCATTGTCCGTGAAATTACCCAACGCTTGCGTTTTCTGGCTGATGTCGGCCTGCAATATTTAACCCTGGATCGCTCTGCCGACACCTTGTCGGGTGGTGAATCCCAGCGTATCCGCCTGGCCTCACAAATTGGCTCAGGACTGGTCGGGGTGATGTATGTATTGGATGAACCTTCAATTGGCCTGCACCAGCGTGATAACAAGCGTTTATTGAATACCTTGTTTCGACTTCGTGACCTGGGTAATACGGTCATCGTTGTGGAACATGATGAAGAAGCCATCATAAGTGCTGATTATATTGTCGATATCGGCCCGGGTGCCGGCTTGCATGGTGGACAAATCGTTGCTCAGGGGCAACTTAAAGAGATCACCGGCAACCCCAGATCCTTGACTGGCCAATATCTATCCGGCAGCGAACAGATTCCGATACCACACCTTCGCAGCCAGGCTGCGCCTGAGCGTATGCTGCTGATCAACGGGGCCAGCGGACATAATCTACAACAAATTAACGTGGCTTTTCCGGTTGGGCTGTTCATCTGTGTGACCGGCGTTTCCGGCTCCGGCAAGTCGACCCTGGTCAATCACACCCTGTATCCAGCCATTGCCCGTCAACTCAACAACAGCCGCCTGGAGGTTGCGCCGTTTACCAGCATCCAGGGTATCAATTTTTTCGATAAAATCATCGACATCAACCAACGACCCATTGGTCGCACACCACGCTCCAATCCGGCGACCTACACCGGCTTATTCACCCCCATCCGGGAGCTGTTTGCCGGAACACCGGAAGCACGGATACGCGGCTATAAGCCTGGTCGTTTTTCCTTCAATGTCCGTGGCGGTCGTTG
>DRJH01000098.1 GCA_011052285.1 Gammaproteobacteria bacterium | reverse complement strand
GAGTTCTCTGCCAGTACCCGGGAGCCGATGGGATGGCCCTCCTGGATATATCGCTCGATCAAGGTCTTGAGCAACACCTCTGCCCGTTCCGAATTCGACTTTGATCTGGTTTTACGTGGTCGTCCCATAGTCTGTTTTTATTTTATGCTTTGTCATCCTGCTGATAGGCATAATTTAGCAGCCCCGGCCTCTGAGTGCTAACTCAATATAAATCACAGGGGAATATATTTGGCCTGATTTAGCTCGACCTGGCAAAGCTCAAACCACCTCATAGCCTGTTCCTGCGGCTTATGCTAACGTTGGAAAAATGGACAATTCAGGTAGTACGGGTATGGCGTTTTCAAAAATCGGGCTAATTGGCAAATACGGTGACCCTAGCGTCGCCGGTGCCCTGTTACGCATTGCTGGACTGCTAAAAAACAAAGACTGTGAGGTCTGGCTCGATGCCAGTACGGCCGAGCATATCCCTGAACACAATCTTGCTATCGCAGACTTCGATGAACTTGGCCAAAAGTGCGATCTGGCCATCACCGTCGGCGGTGATGGCACTCTGCTGCATACCGCCCGCTCTTTGGTTGATCACAAAATCGCCTTGCTGGGTGTCAATCTGGGCCACCTCGGCTTTCTGGTGGATGTCTCCCCGGAACAGCTCGAAAAGCAGCTGGACGAGGTGATATCCGGGGTCTACGTAGAAGAACACCGCATTATGCTGACCGCCACTATCGAAAATGCGAATGAATCCGATCCCCGCATTAGCGATGCCTTTAACGATGTGGTGATCCACAAGTGGGAAGTCGCCCGCATGATCGAGGCAGAGACCTACATCGACGGCCGACTCCTGAATACCATGCGCTCGGACGGGCTGATCATCTCCACCCCAACCGGCTCAACCGCCTATGCCCTTTCCGGAGGTGGCCCCATACTCGCCCCTGACATGGACGCCGTGGTCATTGTGCCCATTTGCCCACATAGCATGAGCTATCGACCGATTGTGCTGGACGGCGCCAGCAAGATTGAGGTGTTGGTACGTGAGAATCCTCATTCTCATGCCCAGGTTACCTGCGACGGACAAATCAATATGGGTCTGGTCTCTGGTGATAAAATACGGATCGAACGAAAACAAACCCGGGTACGGCTTATTCACCCTCCTGAGCACAACCATTATCATGTGCTGCGTGAAAAGCTGCGCTGGAGTGAACATTTGTAATGTTGACGCACATTCATATCTGGAACTTTGCCATTGTCGAATCACTCGACATCGAATTTGACTCGGGGCTGACCGTGCTCACTGGCGAAACCGGCGCCGGCAAATCCATTTTACTCGACGCACTCGGCCTGGCGCTGGGTGATCGTGCCGATACCTCGGTCATTCGGCATGGCTGTGACAAAGCCGATATTAGTGTTTCTTTCAGTACCAGCGAGACCCCCCAGGCCAGTGCATGGCTGGCCCAGCATGAAATGCAAAGCGAAAATGAGTGCATCATTCGTCGTTCGATTAGCCGCAAAGGGGCATCAAAGGCATTTATTAACGGCATCCCTTCAACTATTCAGCAGTTACGTGAGCTCGGTGAAATGCTGGTCGACCTGCATGGCCAGCATGAGCACCAGTCATTGTTACACAAAGATGTTCAACGCCAATTGTTAGACGATTATGCCAATCACCGGGAATTACTAAACGAGGTCGCCGAGTTATATACCCACTGGCAAAACCTGAGCCGGGATTTTGCCCGCCTGAGTCAGGCCAATACCGATCGTGACAGTCGGCTGGAACTGCTGCGTTATCAGGTACAGGAACTCGACGCACTGGGGCTGCACGCGGGTGAAACTGAAAAACTCGAACAGGAACTCAAACGTTTGTCCAATGCCAACCAGTTATTAACGACCAGCCAGACCGTTATTAATAACCTCGATGAAAACGAGCAGAACGCGGTGAGTTCAAGCCTGGCCCAGTGTGCCACGGATATCGCTGACCTGACACGGGTCGATGAGAAACTGATCCCCATCGCAGAATTACTAAGTACCAGCATCATTCAGGTACAGGAAACGGTCAGCGAATTACGCCATTATCTGGAATCACTGGAACTGGATCCCGAGCGCCTGCGTGACGTTGAGCAGCGTATTACGGACATCCACAACTTGTCCAGAAAGCACAGAGTTGACCCCGAAGCGCTGGTTGAATTGTTGCCTCAACTAAGACAGGAACAGCAAGACCTTGAACAGGCCGATGTAAAACTGGGTGATCTGCAACAGCAAATCGAAACTGCACAAAACGGTTATCGCAAGGCGGCCAAAAAACTCTCAACCAGCCGGCGTAAAACGGCCACCGCACTCAGCGAAAAAATTACGGTCGCAATGCAGGGTCTGAGCCTGCAAGGTGGTCAGCTCAAGGTCGAGTTAATCGATTTAAACGAGGCACAGTGGAGTGGCCACGGGGCCGAGCACATCGAGTTCCTGGTGAGCGCTAATCCAGGAACCCCGGTTAAACCGCTCAACAAGGTGGCCTCCGGGGGTGAATTGTCTCGCATCAGTCTTGCGATCCAGGTCATCACCGCCCAGGCGGCCCGCATCCCAACGCTGGTTTTTGATGAAGTCGATGTGGGTATTGGCGGCAGCGTCGCAGAGATTGTCGGCCTGCAATTACGCGCCCTCGGCCAGCGTCGCCAGGTCGTCTGTGTGACCCACCTGCCACAGGTGGCGGCACTCGGACACCATCATTACCAGGTCAGCAAATCAAGCGATCAGACCACCACCGTAACGGAGATTACCCCGCTCGATACTACCCAGCGCATTGATGAGATTGCCCGCATGCTGGGCGGCATCAAGATCACCGCGCAGACCCTGTCCCACGCCAAAGAAATGATTGAAAGCGCCCAGTCCTGATGGCACCACCGAGCGGGATCGAACCCGTTTGCGCTAGTTGAGATTTTTTACCGCTTCTGACATTGGCGACAAATGCCAAAGATATAGAGAGAATGATCCGTCATGTTATAACCCTT
>DRJH01000097.1 GCA_011052285.1 Gammaproteobacteria bacterium | reverse complement strand
CAGTTGACCATGGAAGGGCAGTATTTGGAGAACCTGTTCATGAAAGGAATTCTGAGCTCAAATACGATCGAAGCCAATGCCCGCATGTGTATGACTTCCGCAGTGACGGCATACTTCAAAACCCTGGGTTCGGATACGCCACCTCTTGCGTATGAGGACATCGAATTATCCGATATGGTTATGCACTTCGGTCACAATGCCAGGGAGTCCCATCCGATCATTTATTGGCGAATTGCTGACCATAAAAAGAAAAAGGATATCCCCACCGTGGTTGTGGGTCCCCGCTATACCGGGACCAGCCGCGGTTATAATGATATTAATGCCAAAAATCATGTGCATGTACCCATACTCAATGGCGATATCAGTTTTCTTAATGCTATGGCTCATGTATTGCTAAAAGAACACAAAGATGTGATTGACTGGAAATTCATGAAGGCACATACCACTGGCTGGAAGGAGTACACCGATGGCGTACTCAAGAATTACAGTCCGGAGCAGGTACAGGACAGGATGGGCAGTTCTGAAGTGACACCGGCGATGATCCGCCAAGTCGCCGGTACCTTTGCTGACGCCACACGCAAGCGCCTGGCCCGCACCAAAGATGGTCATGAAGGCTATGGAGGTGTCATTATTATGTGGGGCATCGGCTATAACCAGCACATCCATGGTCAGCACAATGTTATCTCTATTATCAATTTGTTGTCGATGACAGGAAATCTGGCCAAACCCGGATGTGGACCCTTCTCCATGACCGGCCAGCCCAATGCCATGGGTGAGCGTTTTACCGGAGGTTTGACTGGGCGCCTGCCCTTCAACCAGCCACTCAAAAATGCCGCACATCGTGCCAAAATGGCTAAGGCATGGGGAGTACCAGAACAGAATCTGATTGCCGCCATGAAGTCGAATAATTCAGGTATGGCGGTGGGTATGATGGAGCGTGCCCTGAAAGATGATCTCAAGGCGTTGTTCTTTGTTTATGCAACCCATATCGACCTGCCGGACCAAAATAACCTGATTCGCCCGGCGATCAGCAAGACCTTCACTATCGTACAGGAGATCTACCGCCATGCACCGAATAATCTGTATGCGGATGTGATTTTTCCGGCGGCAACCTGGGGTGAAGTGCAAGGTGTTTACATCCAGTCCGAGCGCCGAATGTACATCGTTGACAAGGCCGCGGAACCCCCCAAGGGTTGTCGGTCCGATCTGGATATGGTGATTGATAAGGGACGGGAGGTTGGTCGATTGCTCGGGTTGGATGTCGACAAGATTTTCCCATGGAAGAAGCTTGCTGATGGATCCTATGATGCCGAGGCAATCTTCCGTGATATTATCAAGGCATCCGAGGGAACGGATACGGACCTCACTGGTATCTTGGAGGTTGAAAAACAGGATGGTATCAGTCCGTATGCCCAGCTTCGTGAATTACGTGGTGTCCAGTGGCCGGCACCGACCTACGCCATTGCTAAGGCCGGTGGGGCTAAGCGGCGATATATGGCCCAGGAAGGGGTGTGGAAAAACCGCCCATACGGTTATTTTCGAACCAAAGATGGCAAAATGCATTTCAAATTGTGCCAGCAAGACTACAGTCAGCGTCAGGCTGTGACCGAGAAGCTGATGCAGTTTGGTGTCAAGAAGGACTTCTATGCCGTTGATAATCGTAAGTTGCTGGTTCAGGCTCGGGATATGGCTTTGACACCGGATCTACCCGATGATAAATATCGTGGCCAGCCATGGAATCAGGTGCCAAAAGACAAGTATCCCTATTGGCTCGGTCTGGGCGTTGTCTACGAGCAGTTCCATACCGCCAAAGGAAGCCGCAGTCCAACGTTGCGCAGGCTGGTTCCGGAGATGTACGTGGAGATTCATGACAATGATGCTGCTGACCTGGGGATTAAAGATGGAGATCCCGTACGACTCGTGACCCGCCGGGGGTCCTACGAGGCGCGAGCCCAGGTCGGTGGGACCAACAGCCTGATCAAACCGGCACGCAACAATGTGCCACGAGGTTATTTGTTCAGTCCATGGAACCTTTCAGTGGCAGACAGTGCCGACCCCAGAAAAAACAAGTGGTTGGTGAATGCGGTATCGAGTCGTGCCTATGATCCGGTTTCCGGACAGGTTGATTTTAAAAAACTGGCGGCGCGGATCGAAAAGATCTAGTCATGTTGAACTAGGTAGGGATGGTGGTGCTCCACCATCCCTGCGGTCTGGGGTTATGAATCGAAGAAAATTTCTGTTCACAATGTTGGCGAGCACAGTTGTTGCGGAGACGGTAAATCCGGTTACAGCGTCTGCAGGCGCAGTGTATTCCCGCCAGCGATATCTGCGACCACCCGGAGCAGTGGCTAGCGACCCATTTCTTGCCCGTTGCATTCGTTGTGGTCAGTGTGCTGAGGTTTGCCCGAACGAAAGTATCAACTATTTTGGTTTGGGTAATGGCCTGGCTGCAATGGGAACACCGTATATCATTCCTCGGGAACAGGCATGCGTGCTCTGTATGAAATGTGGGGAGGTATGTCCGACCGGCGCCTTACAATCCATTTCCAGAACCAGGGAATCGATACTCGAAAAGGTCCGTATGGGCCGGGCTCGAGTGGATGAAAGCCTGTGTTTATCATTTCAGGGTAACACCTGCGGTGTATGTGCCCGGGCCTGTCCGCTTGGTAAAGTAGCACTTCAAGTGGGTTATCTTGAGCAACCACATGTTCAGGCGGGTTGTGTGGGTTGTGGGCTTTGTGAGCGGATTTGTATCCAGATGCCGCAGGCGATTCGAATTATTCCTAACTACGCTTGATTCCGGTAGACAAAAATTATTCATGATTGAAACCCTCTTGATCTGATGAATAATGCGGAATTGATTGTGAGCAATAAGGCCGTCTCCGAGTTGTCGAAGCACCGTCCATTGCGGAGGTATTTGAATAAATTGCGCTGGCTGAGCCTGTGTTTGGTATTTGCCATGTTGATTATTCTGCCCCTGCTCAGTGTCTACCAGACTTACGTAGCCTCACATGGTTATCGCCTGCTGAGTCCTTCGGGTAAGCACTTTTATGATGTCATGCAGTTTTTCACCTCCCCGTTCACGGATGACCCGGCTAATAGCCTGGATGCAGTAAAAGGGTCGACTTGGTCCGGTAATTTTTTTGGTTTCAAGATCAGTGATCCACTGGCGGTTTTGGGACAAATAGCAGCGGCCGCTGCTATTTATCCAGCCTTTTTGATAACCGCATTAACTCCGATTTTATTCAGCGTGCTTTTTGGGCGATTTTATTGTGGTTGGATCTGCCCTGCAACCTTGCTGTATGAACTGAACACAAACCTGGCGGTCTGGCTGCAGAAACTGGGCTTTCGTCCTGGCCACCGAGAGTTTGCTCGATACCTGAAATATTTCGTGCTGATGGTCTGCCTGGTTGTTTCAGCGCTGACCGGGACGGTAGTGGTCGCCGTCATCTATCCCCCGGCCATTATCGGTCGTGAACTGTATTATGCCCTTGCCCTCGGTGGTTTCGGGGCTGGTACCGTTTTTTTTATGCTCACACTGCTTTTTGATATCCTTGTTGCACGGCGAGGCTTTTGCCGTTATTTGTGCCCCGGAGGTGCCTTGTACTCGCTATTGGGGCGTTATCGCCTGTTACGAATCCAGAGACAGGTTCAGCAATGCAATGACTGCGCCAAATGTAATGCAGTCTGTGAATTTGGTTTAAATCCGATGCGTGATGATTTTGGCCAGGAATGCAATAACTGCTGCGCCTGTATCGCTATTTGTCCAACGGATGCCTTGATTTTTTCTACCCGGGTCACAGATATTTCAAGTCAGGGGGCAGGGCATCTGGGGCCAAAATACCGAAAATTACACTTGGCCAACACGAACAATATCTGTGATGAAGATGCAAAGGCGTAGTTTTACTGGAAAAATTGCCTATGTTGCAGGTAGCCTGGTTCTCGCCGGACTTCCCTATGGGATCGCTCGACTATTGGCGCCTTCGGCTGCAGCAGTTTTGCCGGATAGTCGCCAACAAACCAGAAAACGCTTACGGCCACCGGGAGCCATAATAGCCAAACTGAAGGCTGGATAAAAAATACTGATGTGTCGTTCACTCATTACTCTATTCTTGCTTGCCGTGTTGTTCACTACACCCGCCCATGCCCATCATGTTCTCGGCAGGCCTTCCTACAGTTTGAACGAGGATTCGAATACTCCTCCGAGTATGCAAGTGGAGACGCAAATGGGAGACTATTACATTACTTATATGGTTTTCCCCGCTTTTCCCCGGCCCAATGAGCCGGGTAGAATCAATCTGTATGCGAAGCGTATCGATAATGATATGCTTTTTCTGGGCAAGGTGACGTTTACCGTCCGGGATGACAGCTGGTTCAACCGAAATGAGGAGCGTATTGGTATTCAATCTGCTTATGACAATGTCTTTCGGCAGCGTTTTTTATTCCGCAAGCCGGGAGCCTACATTGTCACTGCGGCCTTTTCTGACAAGGGTGTACCCTATATCATTGATTTTCCACTGCAGATTGGCCCACCCTCAAGAATTGGGGTAATAGGATTCGTAGTGACAGTGATGCTGGTACTACTGATTGGGGTCAATCTGTTTCGGCGCAATCGTTTGGCAAAAGACAAGGTTCGAAGTGCAGCCCTGGATAGGGATTAGTCATGACCATGATGCATCCAGGCCTTTCTTCCGGCTGGATTCTAATTGCCTGGGTCTGTATTTTCGTACTCGCAGCCTGGGCTTTGTTTACACCATACCAGCCACGGGCTGCTGCAGTCATTCAGAAAAATCGGTTTAGAACCGGATCCCGCTTGGCTGAACTCTTTATTTCCAGCTGGCCTTTGCGGGTTTTAAAACTGCTGATGGTGGCTTTATATGTACTGATTATTTACTCCGGCTTGTATGGTACACCCATACCATCACACAATATTGCCACAACTATGACATGGAATCTGTGGTGGTCAGGCCTTATTGTCTCCGTATTTTTTTTGGGTTCGGTCTGGTGCACGGTATGCCCCTGGAACACTCTTGCTACATGGCTGGCAAAAATAAGCTTCAGAGGTAAGCTCGGTTCGGTTAGTGATCTCAAACTACGGGTACCAAAACACGTACGAAATATCTGGCCGGCATTGTTGCTGTTTATTGGCTTGACCTGGCTGGAACTGGGTGCCGGTATTACCAGCAACCCGTATGCTACCGCTTTACTGGCCATGACCATGCTGATGCTGGCGACCTTGTCCATTGTATTTTTTGAACGCAAGGCATTCTGTCGTTATTTCTGCCCGGTGGGGCGAACTATAGGATTTTATGCCCAACTTGCGCCAGTTGAATTGCGACATATCGATGCCGAGGTCTGCCAGCGTTGTACGTCATTGGATTGCTACTATGGCAATGAAAAGGCAGAACCCTGTCCTACCGGTTTGGCAATGAGGAACTTACGTGAAAATACCTATTGCACATCTTGTGGCAATTGTATTCGCAGCTGCCCTCATCACAACATTGACTGGCGGTTACGGTCAGTAAGTCGGGAGGCGATTCAGGATGCACGTCCCCGGCCGGATGAGGCATGGTTCATGCTTGGATTACTGGCATTGACCGGTTTGCATGGTTTGACGATGATGCCGGTTTGGGAGTACTGGATCAGAAAGTTCGCTCGTTTGATCGGGGATTCTGGGCAGCTGCTGTTGAGCTTTACTGTCGGTCAGCTGCTGGTTCTAATGGTGCTTGCGCTGTGCTATCAGCTCCTGGTAGCGCTTACCCGGCTTGTCAATAGACAGCGTCTATCTTTTTCGTCATTGTTCACCGGTATGGCATTTATTAGCTTACCACTGGCCTTTTCCTACCATTTGGCACATAACCTCAATCACCTGCTTCGAGAGCGCAGTGGTTTAAGTCTGTTATTGAATAACCCGTTATCTACTGCCGACAAATCGCTGGACAGCACTTCCTCCCAGGCCGGGATGATGACAGGTTTGATCTCGCAGGATGTTCTGTTCGCCATGCAGACCGCCCTGATTGTGTTCGGATTCTGGATCGCCATCCTGGTAGTGCGACATCGTGGCGAAGCTTTGTTACCAGGTTCGGGCTGGCGGCTTTTCCCGATGTGTTTATTTGCGTTGTTAGTAACCGGCGTACAGTTGTGGTTATTGTCACAGCCGATGATAATGAGATTTTAACTGATGGATCGTCGGGAATTTTTCAAGCACGGTGTCAGTTCGTTGAAAAAAACTGTGGTTGAGAAGGTTGAAAAGGATGTTAATGCTCAGGCTGCACATTGGATTCGCCCGCCATTTGCTTGTGCCGAAATGGAATTTCTGTTGTCCTGTAGCCGTTGTAAGGCATGTGTAGAAGCTTGTCCTTATGGTGTCATCTTCCTTCTCCCTCTCAGAAGTGGTGTCAAAGCTACCGGCACACCTGCTCTGGATTTACTGCACAAAGCCTGCCATCTTTGTGCTAACTGGCCCTGTGTTAGCGCCTGCAAGCCAGCGGCACTGTATTTTCCTGACTCAGAAGATGGGAGGCCGGAAAGTCAGTTACCGAACCTGGCAGTGGCCAGAGTGGAAACAGCACTCTGTCTACCCTTCAAAGGTCCGGAATGTGGTGCTTGCGAGGGTTCCTGTCCAGTTCCTGGGGCGTTACTCTGGAAGCTGGGAAAACCCACAATTGAAGCAGAACATTGCGTAGGATGTGCCCTTTGTCGTCTGGCATGTGTGTTAGAAGATAAAGCGATCAGCATTCACTCGCCATATCAATTTCATGAACAGCACTAAAGGGTGCTGGGCTTTTCCCAACTCCCTCCCACTACGGTTTCTATTTAGAACATCCCAGTGTGATAGATTGTATCGCCTCAGTTGAAATTGGAGAGCCTCAATTCACAGGCGTCGCAGGTTTTGTGTTTGCTGCCCCGACCCCATCCGGCTGGCATCATCAGAGTCCGGTGTCGGCTAGTCGGAGCAAACACACCTCATCGACCAGCAGGGCTTCAAAAACGTCCATGCTGAGCCGTCGGGTATTGCCGTCCCTGTCCAATTTCGGGTTCCACGAAGACAGCGATGCAGCCACCACCCGCCCCGTCGCTGCCAGCCGCTGATAAACCGATCGGATCACCGATGATGACGAGCCGCCCTTGACCGGGTAGTTGTGCGCCGATGCTTCATCGGCATTTAGGATATCCACATCGAAATGCACATAAAGCGGACCTTCGGGTAGGGAGTAGTCCAATAATTGCTCTGAGTTGGCGAGGTGGGTTATTCGGCTTTGTTCCACCAGGATGCGTTCGCCGGAGTCCAAATCGCGGCCATCGGTGAGGATGACCTTTTCTTCGGCCAAGGGGCGCAGGCCCACAGCGGCGGGCATGATTTGATCTCCCCGCCCTACCAGCATGGCCAGGGGCATGCCACCCAGAAAACCGCTGGGCGAGGTTTGCGGAGTGTTGAAATCGCCGTGAGCGTCAAACCAAATGAGCGAGGCATCGACTCCCGCTTTTTGCAATCCGGCCAGCACACCGATGGACGAACAACAGTCGCCGGAGATGCTCACCGGGCGAATACCGACCAGCACCGTATGTGAGACAAATTCCGACAGGGGCCGGTGTAGGGATGACATACGGGACTGGGTGTCCTCGCCCATTAACAGTGGCTGGTTGATCAAGTAATCATCATCGGCCAGGTCAAGCAGCGGCCAGACCGGCTCATCTAAAAAATAAGGCGTGACGACGAATTTGTTTTGCATGGTATTCCCCCTGTATAGTTCCGGTCCGGCGAGAATTAACGAGACAGTTCATGACAAAAAAATTAGAAAACCATAAAAAGGCCTGCCAATTCGCTATCATCACCGATTCCCATATCCGGTTGCCGTCGGGCGATGATGAAGGCGGGTATCCATCGAACCACTACGCCACGGCGCGCAACCGCTATGTTGTGGAACGGCTTAACGCATTTAACCCGGATTTTGTCATTCACCTGGGTGATGTCGTACACCCCATTCCGGCCCTTTCTACTCATGAGGAAGCGGTTGCATTGGCCGGCGATGTTTACGCCGATCTGAATGTGCCACTTTACGTTCTGCCCGGCAATCACGATATCGGCGACAAGCACAACGCCTGGATGCCGGCGCCGGTGGTGGACGAGACTAGCCATCAGGTGTTCAAGCGACATTGGGGGCCATTATACCGATCTTTCGACTATCAGGATTGCCACTTCGTGCTTTTGGACACGCCGGTTATGAACTCAAACCTGGCGCGGGAGCACGAACAACGCCAATGGCTGGAAGATGACCTGGGCAAAAACCGGGCGGCGGGGCGACGGTTGTTTGTGTTCACCCATTACCCCCTGTTTCTGTACGAGCCGGATGAGCCGCGCCATTACGATAACCTGGACGAACCAGCCCGATCTTGGTTGTTGGATTTACTACACCATCATTCGGCCGAGGCGGTATTTTCCGGCCACGTGCACAATTTTTTCTTCAACCGTACCGGCGCAACCCTTCACTACATCCTGCCGTCAACGGTGTTTGTTCGGCCTGAATACTCTGAGCTGGCCGCCGTTTCTCCCGGTGATGAATTCGGACGGGACGATAGCGGTAAGCTGGGGTTCTTTATGGTGCAGGTTCGCGCCAGGGGCCACACCATCAATCCTATCTGCACCTATGGTTACAGCGCCGGGATTAAGAACCGCGAACCGGTCCGCATTGAGCCCACGTTCGGAACTAGTCGAATCGGCGTCACCTTGCGCCACGCCTGGGCTGAGCCGCTGCATATTCCCGCCGATGGGCTGGATGAATTTACCCGAAAACAAGCTCGCAACGACACGGTCATCCAGGCGCTTTGGGAAATGGGCTGTAAAAAAGTCCGCGTCCCCGTGGCCGACCTGGCGTCCGAGCACGGGCTCAAGCGCATGACCGACCTCGCCGCCACGGGTATTGGCTTCACCGTTTTTAGCATCGGCATCCCTGGCGAGGAAACCATCGCTTTGGCCGACGCCCATTCGGGCCTGATTTGTGCCTGGGAAGTGATTGCCCCGCGGGACCAACTGGTGGCAGCGGTGGACCGGTTTAAAGGCTTACGGGATCGCCCAAAAACGAACATAAATTTGTCGGTCTATGCCGCACCGGTAGCGCCCATGCTGACGGACGATCCTGTCGACCCTGGTGCAGTAACCTTTCAGCATTTCGCCAGCCACGGATTTGCGTTGAATGAAAGTGGGTTAAGCCTTAATGATAAAGTTGATGGGGTAACGTTCAGAGTGTCGCCATTCGACAAACCGTGGGATTGCATTGCCGCCATGGCGGACTGGTCTTCACAAACGGGCCTTGACGTTCTCGCCAACGTTCAGTTGCCGCGCATCGACGAGGGCGTCGTCTTCGACGACGATGCGGCCACCGCCAACTTTGTTGTGGAAACGGTGGCGGCAGCCATGGCCCATCCGGAGGTCAAGGTATTCCTGGATACGTTTATGGACCACGACCGGGGTTATTACCCCCGACACGGCCTGATTGACCGGCGTGGTGCTCCGCGGCCGGCGCTGCATGCTATTCGCAACCTGGAATCTTTTTTTGACCCATCGCGTGAGGTTTCGGTGTTGAAAAGGATAGAAGGCGGCCGAACATTTTATCTTCAATCGCAGACACTGGGTGCAATTCTACATTTGACGGAACGGGGCGTGGAACACAGCTCCCTTTCCTTCCGCCCACCCAATGGCGCTATGAGAAACGCGGGGGTAAGTACCAAGGCCGGGCAATATATCGACCTTCAGACTGGCGAGACCATCCCCTTTGACGGCGAGACTAATTCTGATGGGGTTTTTATGATCACCCCCCAAGGTGAAGTGAGCCCAGGGCCTCGACTTTTGATCCTCGAAGGGTTGTAAGATTGAAGAGTTACCGCTGGAGAAGATCGATTGGCTGGAGGCGGTAATTGGTGCAGATTACAGTGAAGACGAATCCAGACGGGAAATTTTCCCTCTATCGTATCGGAGATGCGGTATCAGTGCGCAATATCCACGCAGCAGTTTACGATGCCTTGCGGTTGCTCAAGGATATCTGAATGACTGACGACAGGAACTGGAGAGTCGTATCCAGGAGGCTGTCCGAGAATAGGAGCCATAGCGAGGGAAAGCAGATTTGATTGTTATTTTGCTACGGTTTGATGCGCAGGCTTGTTGTGTAATGAGAATCAAGAGGCTGTTCAAGTCTAGTGTTCGCCTGTTTTATACATCGGCACAAGCAAAGTACGGCATGCATCTTGCTTGCAAAAAGATCAGGTAGCGCGTAGCTTCGCACGGCAAAGGGGATCGGCTGCAACAGAAATCCGGACTCGGTGGAAAACCCCGGCGGCGGATCGGTATCCACTTCCAGTTTGATCTTCAGCACCTGCCCGCGTGGCACTTCCCGTGCAATGGATTCATCCGTGGAGATAATCAGCAGGGCATTGAATGTGCTGGTTTTTAAGAACGCCGATTTCACAGGGCTGGCGACAACCTGGTTTCTTTTTTCCACCCGGACATCAAAACCGAAGGCGCAAAGCTCCCTTTCCAGAGCACTGCTGTACCTGTCGATATCGAAGTCGTGCATGGGTGACAGCAGGGAGAAGTCCAAATCCTCTGAAAATCTGTCCAGTCCATACAGAATGCGCAGGGCGGTTCCACCATAAAATGCAGCCTTCTCAAAGAATTTGCTTCGCCACAGACCAAGCAGAGCAATTTCCTGCATGATTTCGCGCAGTGCATGCGTATAGTCTTCCGCACTTCTGCATTCATATTTCGATACCATTCTGGCAACGGCCTCATGCATGCTCGTTTCCTCTCCTGCCGAGATGGCGGCTCAGCCGACTCAACAACCATATCTTTCTGGATCGGTAAGACCTTGCATATGTCTCCAGCCGATCCGGGTTCATCGCCTGAATGGTTGTCGGTTCAATACGCAATTCGTCGAATAACCATGACTGCAAAGCATTCTGGCTGCGTATGGAGGCTCGATCAGCACGCAGTTTGTCGGCCAACGCTTTTTCCGGAATAGCGATTAAAAATGAGCGGCCATCCGTAGCATCCAGCTGATTCACGCCTGTCTGGAACGCAGCCATGGGAATCATGCGATAGGTAAACAAGCCCACAGGGGTAGCAAACTTGCGCGAACGGCCAACAGTAACCGATGTGACTGCTTCCACCCGCTCAGGAATGATGCCATGGTAGCCAAGCGCATACTCCAGAGAAATATACGAAGGCCCGTACATCAGATTTGCCAGGATTTCCCGCGAGTAAGGCCGCTGGCGATTTTCATCGCCGAAAACGTAGAGCCCCTTTTTCACCCTGATGATGGCGCCCTTACGTAGCAGGGCCGTGATCCTGTCTCGCGGGTGAGCATAGCCCTTCAACGCGCTCAGAAGTGTCTGGTAATCAAATTCTTCATACGGAATCAGCTTTCTGATCGGCTCGTTCATTATTACCCCGGATTATTCATAAATAGCGCAGGTTAAAACATGAAGCCGTGTTTTGCGGCGTGGCGCCATATAGTGCAGGAATCATCATAGTATGTCGATATATTGACGACATACTATGGTGGTTTATCAACAATCAAGGGTCAAACAGAAAAACACAGCCAATCGGCATTGAGTGAGCAAAGCGCAGTTTGCAGACGTTTGATGACCATCCTCGGCGTGGGACCGATGGTGACGGCAAAGGCGTAAAACTACATTTCTGCGAACCTGGCGGGGACTTAGGCCAGCAAAGGCCGCTAAACTGATAAGGTCAGAAATGTGCAGCGAATTGATGCTCGGCATCCATGCCTCGCCCTGCTTCGCAGCGGCTTGCAGCCGTCCAATCCGGCTATTCTGCCGGATTGCCCATCAGGGCCAGAAGCATCCCAGCTTCAAAGACAGGCCGGACATATGTATGCTTGTTCCTTACTTGCCGATCAAACTTTTCCTTGCAACGCGGGACGGGCCATATATGACCCTAGTTTTACGACATGGGAAAATCATATCAATTATGATTATAACCGTCAATATGATACTTGACCCCTTTCCCTATCTTGACCCATCTTTGTCAGCACAGCCGAAAATAATTAGTAATAACAGTATGTTACAAGTTTTTGATGT
>DRJH01000096.1 GCA_011052285.1 Gammaproteobacteria bacterium | reverse complement strand
GGCGACGTACGACATGCACAGGTCATGGCGCATGAGCTGATAGTCCGCGGGAAAAGCGGTAAAACACCTCCCAAATATGGTCACGCCACTTGGCGGGATAAGGCCGACAACGTGGGACAGACGGGCGCATTGCTGATAGACAAGATACCCGGTGTAGGTCAGTCGATCACGCTTTACACCGGTCCGTCCGGCAAGCCGGCAGTTTGGGAGGGCGAAGTTGGTACGCGCTGAGCTGATGCCGACGCACACCATCCATTACCCTGTCGGGTGCAGCCAGACAAATTCGAACCAGTCTCACCCAGCCCGAATTATTCATGAGGCCGCCTGAATTGGTTGGCGGGTGTGGGCGTTGTTGCATAGAACGCCCATGAAAATTTGTGGATTCCCTTTTCCGGGTAAAAGTGATTCACCGTCGGAATGGCAAGGAAACCCCGAAAAAGCCCGCAAGAATCCTCTAAATCAATTGCTTGAAGTAAAAGTATATCTCACCGGAGTTTTCTTGCCTTATTTCTAAGATTTATCATTTCTTTCAATAACTTGACCTTTATTGACTGACTCTATGATACAAGGTTAGATCGCGAAGCGAACCACGATCTTATCCTGTAGTTGGACAAGCCCGTTAATAATCCCGGGTTCTATCTATAAGCAAATATCTTTTTTTAAATTTCAGGCGGTCAACCCGCCACGGTATACATCGGCATGGAAGCCGGGTGATGTTGCTATCGGGACAATTGTTCATGGGGATGTGGTGAAAAAAAGAGTCGTTTTCAAAAATCTGTAGCAACTCCACCTTCTTCTACCCGTCTGGCAATAAATGTATCGAGCTCATCAACCACCGCCGCATCGATCGGTGGTTCCTCATAATCTTGCAATACCTGCTTCCAGACTTTATTGGCTTTTTGCCAGCTTTGTGGCGAGCCTGCCTCCTGCCAACTTTCGTAGTTTCTCCAGTCTGAAATCAATGGGGAATAAAATGCGGTACGATATCTTTCCAGGGTGTGGGCAGTACCAAAGAACTGCCCCCCTACCCCCGCATCAACGATCGCATCAAGGCCCAGTGTTGAGGGATCAACGACTACAGGTTTCAGAAATTCGGAAACCATCTGCAACAAATCAACATCCAAAATAAACTTTTCATAAGAGGCACAAAGACCGCCTTCCATCCATCCGGCAGCATGCATAATCAGATTACCACCACCCATGGTGGTGCCCCAAAGGGAGAACACAGATTCGTATGCTGCCTGTGCATCCACGGTATTGGCCGCATTCACATTTGATGTGCGGTAAGGAACATGATAACGGCGGGCCAATTGACCCCCGATAATTGCAGTTTTCATATATTCCGGAGTGCCAAATGCAGGTGCCCCGGACTTCATGTCCACATTGGATGTGAAACCTCCATAAATGAACGGCGAGCCGGGACGTACAATCTGCGTCATCAGCAGACCCGCCAGTGCCTCGGCATTTTGCTGCGCCAGTGCACCGGCAAGTGTGACGGGGGCCATCGCACCGGCTAGCGTAAATGGGGTGACACAAACTGCCTGATTGCGCGATGACATCTCAATAAGACCATCCAACATACCTCCATCAAATTTCAGAGGAGAGTTGGTGTTGATAATACAGATCACTGACGGTTCTTGCTGCAACTGCTCTTCAGTGATCCCACGACCAATCCGGGCCATTTCAATCACATCCGAGATCTTGTCACCCCAAATGCAGTATCCGGAAATAGCCTTGTCGGTGAGGGTCAACATATCCCTGGTATTGTGGAGATAGCGAGTGGATACTGGCCGATCCACCGGCTCAACCGGGTAGCCACCGATCAGGTGAATGATATTAAAGTACTGGGACAGACGCAGCAGATTTTGATAATCTCTGACATTTCCAGGACGACGGCCGCTGTCCATATCCGAGACATTCGGCGGGCTGGATATACAGCTATTGGCAATATACCGGCCACCGATCTCCAAGTGTTTCTGCGGATTTCGTGCATGCAAGCGAAAACTGGAAGGGGCAGTCTTGATAACCTCTTCAATCATTGCCGGCTCAAAATGCACCATATGCGTGGTGTCATTGACATCGGCACCGGCTATTTTCAATCGTTGCCGCGCTGCCGCTGACATGATTTCCATACCAATGTCCCTGAGGATTTCCAGGGATGCATCATGGATAATTTGCAATTGCTCAGGATTGAGAATTTCCAGGGATGATAAAGGCAGTTTCGGTTGTTTCCAGGGCAATTGCTGAATGTGGTCTCTCTCCCGGATACGAGAGCCGTCTGCTGTGCGTCTACGTCTATTTCTTGTCATTGGCTCAGTCTCAAATCAAAGTTTTAACTGCGCATCCGTGCGCCAACAGGGTCAAATAGGGAAAAAGGCAGGTGTCCATCAACATAGGTTCTCATCGCCCCGATAAATTGGCCCGGATTGAGTAGTAGCATCTGCGTTGTATTCCATTTCAATTCGTTGGCGGCTCTCATTTTATCTGCTGTTCACAACCAAAAAGAACTGAAATATGAATGGATATTTTTCACCGACTCAATAATAATCAGTCCATCAAGGAGACTTCTAATGACACGCACCCGGCGCCGGAGTAGTCGCAAGACATCCCCACAACAGACTGTAGCGATACGTCAGCTCGAACGCAAACAGCTGTGCAATCGATTCGCGCTTCTCGAAGCACTTGATGAGGAACAAATCGAGTTTATCCACAATGTTTCCTTACGTATTCTCGAAGAGGAAGGGATCGAAATACTGGGTGAGCAGGCTCTCAATGTATTCAAAAAGGCCGGGGCATCCGTTGATGACAACGGCGTGGTCAGAATCGAACGCGAGCAACTACTGGAAATCATCGCTCAGGCACCGGAAACGTTCACGCT
>DRJH01000095.1 GCA_011052285.1 Gammaproteobacteria bacterium | reverse complement strand
TTGGCTTTGCGGTCTGTAAGCAGACGAGGATTATCGAAGAATTTCTGCCGGCCATTGTGGTTCCATACCCAGGTACCCGCATCACCACCGATTTCACCAGGGTGTGACTTGATCTCGACCAGAAATAGCCCTTTCGGTGTAAGGACCAGAAGGTCCACCTCGTTGATAGAACCATCCTGCCCAATAAACTCAAAGTTTGCCCAGGCGCGGTATGGCTCATGATCCGGTAATAGTTCTTTGAGGTAGTCAAGCGCCTCACGCTCCCAGACAAAGTCAGAGGGCGTGACCTGCTTCCAAAGTTTGTCCATCAGGCTTTGTTATCCCTCAATTCCACGGAATTCGTTGGCTGGCGATTAAAAAAAGCATTACCAACTGCTACACACCACACATAACATTCTAATTTTCCTATTATTTATAGGTATATTACTCAATTCCTGCACCTCTGTCTGCTGATTTAGCAATCGGGTCAGAAGCAGAACTACCTGTATGACGAGACCGCGCGTCGACTGCTATGCCTGCCAGTTATTTACTTGTTCTGCGGGAAGAATAACCTATTGATATTATTAGTAACTATAACGATGCGTGCAGCAATGCCTATATGCGCCAAATCCTTATCAGTAAATCACGTAACCCTTATTGTTACTCCGCAGCCAAAATGCACTCGCCCCTCACTGGCTATTTGACACCTTACATAGCGTGTACTATATAGTACACATGACATTCGGTAAATACATCCGCGAACATCGCGAAGTCTTGAAGGCAGAAGACCGCCGTTTTTCGGTCCGCCAGGTGGCCCAGCGCATCGGCGTGGAGCCGGCCTACCTCAGCAAGATCGAGCGTGGTGACGTGGCGCCACCGTCCGAGGCCAAGATCCGGGCGCTGGCTGGTGAGCTGAACGAGGATGTGGATGTATTACTGGCCATGGCTGGCAAGGTCTCATCGGACCTGCAAGAGATTATCCGGAAACGCCCGCAGCTGTTTGCGGATTTGATACGCCAGCTCAAATCCATGCAAGACCACGCCATCCTGCGTATTGCCCGGGATGTCCGTGACGGTGACTGGTAACCCAGGGAGAAAAACAATGATCGAGCTACTCAACAATCAGCTGACTTTCCGGTTTCCGGAAGTCCACCCGAAGGCGTCATGTCGCATCAACTTTCAACGCACATTACGGATTCCGGATGACAATCAGGAGTATCCCCTGCCCCCTGGTCTGGGTTGCTTCCCAGTGGCGCATGTAGACGACTTCGCGGACAAGCTTCCTGCTACATGGCAAACGCATGGCGGTATATTCATACCCATGTACCAATCAGAGGCCCTCTGGATCAACTTCTCTGGCGGTTACCCCTGCGCTGTCAAGATTGCCGCCGGCAAGATCAATGCAGTTTCCGGGAAATCCTGGAGCAACGGCCTTTCAGATGATCCTCAAGACTATGCCGTTATCCCGGATCAGCCCTGGCTGGACGGTTTCAACGTCTCGGAAGACTATATCCGGCAGTTTGTCGCCATGCCCCTGGGTGGGGGCTATACCGCCGAAGAGCAGATCACGGATAAGGCTGAGCACGGGGGCCTTCAGATCATTGTCTATCCGATGAAACATGATGTGTACGTCGAGCACTTCGAGGGGCTTGTAGATACAGAATCGGATTTTCTGGAGATACCGGCATTTCTCAGCAAGGTCTGTGAAGAATCCCCGGATATGGGCCTGGCCCCTGGCGGCTTGATGCGACAGACAATCAGTGAAGATAAGTACGGCATTGATGCCTGGGATCAGGACAACGATCGCCGGTGTTTTATTCACCTGGCCAACAGCGTGCAATACCAGGCCATCACCGGACACCGGCCGCCACATAGACCGGCGACCGCTAAAGAGTATACGAACGCCGGCCTGCCCTGGTTTGACTACTACGATGACAGCAAGGCGCTGCCTGGTTCTGATGCTTTAAGCAAACTGACCAGCGTTGCGGCCAAGGTGATAGAAAAAGGTAAAGGACACCTGCCGGACAATGATCCGGTGCAACCCGGGATCATCAAGATAGTCAGTAAGGAGAATGTGGTTCGGGATGGGGATTTCTAAATTGATTGATCAACACAAACAACCTTAGTGAGATCAGATGCAGCACCATTTCAGTGCGTACTGTAACTTTTCCGGTGGTCGGATTAAACTACGACTCTACCGAGAGGTTGAGATGCATGGAATATGGATATTCTCATGAACAATATATTTTTGCTCATCATTTTAGGCGTAATTTTTCTCGCATTTGTTACCTACAGCACCTCTATAATTCGCAAGCATGGCACTAAAACCTACCTCAGGCAATTGGGTCGAGGGAGTGTGTTTATCTTTGTTCTATTCGGTAAGTTTTTGATCAAGGCAGTTGGTTTCCTTGCACAAAGTGCAAAGAACAACAAATCCGGCAAGGAATCAGATATTGCGCCAAGTGGAGGTGTGCTCAACTATCGGACAGGCAAACTGGATGATGGCACAGACCCTGTCGGCTGGTACGAAAAGGATTAACGCCTAAGCCCTTTTGCAACGGCCGTTTTTCCTATACTTCCGCCTTGGGTTCCTGCTTCCCGAGCGGGAGCCCGCA
This sequence comes from Gammaproteobacteria bacterium, assembly GCA_011052285.1. Taxonomy (GTDB): domain Bacteria; phylum Pseudomonadota; class Gammaproteobacteria; order Arenicellales; family DRJH01; genus DRJH01. The sequence goes on along the minus strand of DRJH01000095.1, from coordinate 809 downwards.
ATGGACTCGCAGCTGATTCTAGAGATCGTCCGACGTGCACCCCAGCCCAAGCCATCATCCCACTCCACAGTAACGGCAAGCCGAGATAGAGGCTCGTCGTAATCATATTGAGTAGCATGCGTTTGGTGTCATGCTCACCGGGGTTGGCAAAGATTTGCAGGAAGACGTTGACGTCCGGGTACATGGACAGGATAAGATTCTGATCGACCCACAGTGCCAGATACCAGAGCACGCTCCAGAACTTGACGGCGAAGATCGCCATGGCGCCGACAACCATCATGGAAATAGAATAGCGCGATAGCACCACGACCATGGGAAGCAAGGCATAGATGCCGAGCAGGAGTATGGCCTGCACCATGGGGAGAGCCTGAAGAATAGCTGTCATGGTGACAGAAAATAGTGCTGATGTGACCAACACACCCCCCGATGCCAAACCGCCTTTGGCCGCATTCTCTACTGTGCTCAGCAACCCTGTGCTGCCGGTATTGTTGGCCACGAGGTCATTGTTCGACCATGTCGGCGGTGAGTTGGTCAGCACGGTCCTGGCGACGGCATCGTTTTGCTGTTCACTGGCCAGGGCCGGTGCTACCGCGACAACCAGTCCTGAGAATCCGGCCGATGTGGCGTCGGCCTCCTTAATCAGCTTTTCCCGTAGACCAATAGAACTGTCTTCCCACCACTCCTTACAGTAAGGCTTGCCCCAGGTTGGCGGCGATGCAGGGGCATATTCGGTGTCGCGCGCCGCATCAAAAGCCCAACCGGCAATCTGCGTAGTCGGGCGCAGGGTATCGTAGTATCCGGCCGTATTG
>DRJH01000094.1 GCA_011052285.1 Gammaproteobacteria bacterium | reverse complement strand
CTTATTCTGTGGCTGCCTGGTGGGCTGCACCCTGGTGTTTCCAGCAACGGTCTTACCGGCTGCAGTTTTTCCACTACTGACAAAATCCTGATAAGCCTGCCACAAATCCAGCTGTAAGCGGTACTGCCTTTTTGCCTCTTGTTTACTGACGGTGCGTATCTTCTGCACATCTGGCAGCTTGAGACGAGAGCCGGCTTTGAGTAAATTGATATTATTATTGATAAATGCTTCGGGGTTGGCCTGGCGAAGGGCCTGTAGCAGTTGATAGATATTAACATCTACAGGTGCACGCATAGATCGTACAACCTGCCAGGAGGTTTCTCCCTTTCTTACCTTGTGTATTACTTGCGCTGCCGGTTTTGGTGTAACTGATGCGGTTGTTGCAACAGGTAACGGCTTGGGCAATGGTTTTGAAGCGGGCTGGCTGGCAGCATTATCCAGCGTCGGCAAACGACTGGGTGCCGGTTTTTTAGCCACTACCACGGCTTGACTCACAGCAGCATCGCGTTTCGGCACGATGACATTGGGAGGCAATGTTGCAGCGTAGGTAGGAGGATCAAGCAAGGCCGTATACTCACGCAGAATACGCCCACCCGACCAGTCAACACGAATTAAAAAATGCAGATAAGGTTCACTAACTCCATTAGGCGTGCTAATTTGAATGACCGGTTTACCACTCGGCATCTGCCGCACTACAAACCGCAGACTGGATAATTGCGCTGGACGCTCAATACCGGCACTTTTGAAATCACTCCGGGAAGCCAATTGCACTTTAATTGCTTGCAGCGGTTGGTCGTGTAATGACTGCAATTCAACCTCACCACGAAATGGTTCATCAAGGTAGGATCGCACCTCCAGTTTGCCCAGGCCGATTGCCTGGACCTGGAGGGGTAGCAAGAGTAATAACGACGCCACCAAACCATAAAGTAATCGTTTTAAAACAGGCGTCGAGGGTACGTATTCTGAGCCAGATGCGTATCCGGGAACAAAATTGAAAGCATATAAATTCAGCAATGTTTTCGCCTTTTATCGTAATAAAGCAGGGATTCCACTCAAGTATCGATCACAGACCAGAGTTTAGCAAGTATATCAGTATACTACTGCTGTATTTTATTGGCTAAACGTAACGATTCAGGGTATTCATCTTTTATCCCATTACGGCGTTATTTTCGTACTCGAATACTCACATAGGACCTATATTGTTAGCGCCGGCGTGAAAATGCCGTGTACCGAACCAAAATCTAAATACGCTGAATCGTTACGGCTCAACATACTGTTACCGATCAGCAGTTCCCACCAGGTGACTGTCCTGGAATAGCTAGTTGATAAGTAGCATACTGTTTCCGACTTCGATACCATTCTCGGCAAAATAGCCGACCCGAGCTTCCAGCGCATACCGAAACCGGGCTGCGGGGCCGTAAAACCTGGATTGACCATTTTTTTCCCAGGCCGCCGGACGCATGCTCATGATTTTCACAATCTTCCCACTCTTATCAAAAAATGCAATATCCAGCGGCGCATAGACATTACGCATGTGAAACTGTGCTTGCAGTGAAGAAGAAAAAACAAACAGGATAGCATTATCATGAAAAAGTTGCGGACAAATATACTGAAATCCGGCCGCCCTTTCCGCCCGATCATCGGCAATTCTGGCGGTCAGGCGGATGTGCTGGCGCTTGGAATTGAGTACTTCAACAACCCCAAGCTGCATATGACGCCAAGCCGCAGTCTCTGGCTGGCAGGCCGCAAATCCTACAGTGGGAATACCAGAAAATAATAACGTGGGTATCAACAAGACAAAGGCGGCCAAAGCCGTCCATTGTTTCCTCAATCGCACGCCTGGAAACATCAACTTGCCAACGCAATTGCGGAGCAAACCGTGCTGACTTGTTGCTCTGACATATCTGGCCAGATCGGCAACGACAACACTTCTCCACAAGCCTGTTCAACAACAGGCAGATCACCTACCTGATACCCTAATTCCCGGTGTACCGGCTGTAGGTGCAACGGTTGTGGGTAGCAGACATTACAGCCGATCGAGTATCGTTGCAGGCAGGCTCGCACCAGGTCACGATTTTTGACGCGAATGGTGTAGAGGTTGAAAACATGACGAGAGGTTTTATCCTGTGGTCTGACGGGGCAGACCACGTCAAGATCTGCCAGCATTTGGTCGTACCAGCCTGCAACCCGCAAACGCCCGGCAATTGCCGTCTCCACCAAGCGCAATTTCAAACGCAGCAAGGCTGCCTGTATCTCATCCAGTCGGCTATTACAGCCAACGGCATCATGTTGAAATGGTGCATAGGCACCATGATTGCGCAATTTGCGTAATTGATCCGCAATTTTTTCATCCTGTGTAGTGACCATGCCGCCATCACCGTAACAACCCAGAACCTTGGTGGGATAGAAACTAAAAGCACCGGTATAACCAGCCGCTACATGATGACCACCGGCCTTGTCGGTACCGGAAAAACAGCCAAAACCCTGTGCGGCGTCTTCGATTACTGGTAAATTGTGGGTGTCCGACAGAGCGCATAACTTCTTCATATCGACCGGATAACCGAACAAGTGTACAGGGAGTAGTGCCCGGGTCTGCGGGGTAATTCGCGCAGCCACCTGCGCCAGATCGAGATTAAAACTATGCGCATCGATATCAACAAATACCGGAGTAGCTCCGACCCGGGTAATCACTTCTGCGGTGGCGTAAAACGTAAAGGGCGTGGTAATAACCTCGTCTCCAGGGCCAATACCGAAACTGCGTAGCGATAGCTCGAGGGCATCGGTGCCGGAAGCAACGGCCACCGCAGCGACGGCACCAACATAGGATGCCACTTCCTCTTCCAGAGCCGTCACCTCAGGACCGAGAATGAAACGTCCGCTTCCTCCGGTATGGCGTATCACGTCCAGCCACGCCTCTTCCAACCCGGCGTACTCCTTGGCAAGATCTAAAAAAGGTACGGATTCGAGCCTCTGTGTCATGTCTTCATTTCCTGTATTACGCGTTCGACGACCGCCAGAGCAGCCAGGCCCTCTTCGCCTCCTACTGTGGGCTGACCACCCGAACGAATGGTTTGAATAAAATGCTCAAGCTCAACATCCAGTGGTTTTGCAGCTTCCACCTGCAATGATTCGTGCAGCATAGGGGGAAACCGAACACCCTCTTCCGCGATGCCAGGCTTGACGATATCGATTTGTTGATTCGTAAAGTCCAGGGCATGGTAACAACCGTCACTGAAGACCCGAATTCTACGAAAACGCTTGTCCGATACCCGGCTGGCCGTGATATTTGCCACAGCACCATTACAGAATTCCAGGCGGGCATTTGCGATATCTACCTGTTCAGTGATCACAGCAGTACCCACAGCCGCCACCGAACGCAATTGTGAGTGAACCAGATGCAGCACAATATCAATGTCGTGAATCATCAGATCAGTCACCACATCGACGT
>DRJH01000093.1 GCA_011052285.1 Gammaproteobacteria bacterium | reverse complement strand
TGTGTGCCCTGTGTGCGTCACCGCGGCGTAATGCCGCGCAGCTGTGCGTCGTCGAAACTCCTGCAGATCTTGTGGCAGTGGAACAGTCAGGTGCTTACAAGGGCATGTATTTTGTATTAATGGGGCATTTATCTCCACTCGATGGTATTGGCCCCGATGAAATGGGCGTTCAAAAACTCCAGCGACTACTCGAAAGCGAGTCCATTGATGAAGTTATTCTGGCAACTAATCTTACCGCGGAGGGGCAGGCTACAGCTGATTTTCTCGGTGAATTGATCCGTGATCTTAAGGTTCCGGTCACCCGCTTGGCTCGTGGTCTGCCTATTGGGGGAGAGCTCGAGTACCTGGATCACGGCACGGTGACACAGGCTTTTGAGGATCGTAAATTTATTGTTTAAACCAGGCTATGTGTTTAAGCGTGGGTGGTTATCGAGAAACCCCTATTAAGGCCAAGCTCATGGCAAGGTCAGCCTCCTAGTGCCGTGTCATAGATAACGTCGCACAATGCCTCGTACAAAGGTTATACTGCACGCAGTTCTCGGGCTGCCCCCCATGAGGCTGTCCAAGAACAGGAGCCGGCTGGTTTGTTGCTCCTGAAAAGCTGGCGCTTCCGCCATCCATAGCGGTCGTCGCAGGGAAAGTGGATTTGAGACGAATACTGGTTGTATTTAACGAAAATCTGAGAAAAATTAGGCCAAAGTACACTTATCCGCAGTAGGTTCTCCGTCCTCGGATAGCCTCCTAGTACTGGCGGAAACTACTGATCGGGAGCAATGGAATGGAAGGGAAAATGGATGGCTAAAGATCGTCACGCACTGGTCTGGATGGATCTTGAAATGACCGGATTGGATCCGGATAAAGACCAGATTATCGAAATGGCCACCATTATCACCGATGCTGATTTAAATATTGTCAGTGAGGGGCCGGTGTTAGCGGTGTACCAGGAAGAATCTGTTCTCGATGCAATGGATGAGTGGAATACCCGTACGCATACCACCTCCGGTCTGGTAGAGCGGGTCCGTACATCCGGGTATACAGAGACCGATGCCGAGGAATTAACTCTGGAATTTATTCGCCAATACATCCCCAAGAATCGCTCTCCTCTATGTGGGAATTCAATTTGTCAGGACCGTCGATTCCTGCATCGTAATATGCCCCGGCTAGAGTCCTATCTGCATTATAGAAATCTCGATGTTAGTAGCATCAAGGAGTTGGTGGTGCGTTGGCGGCCCAGCTTGAGTGATGGATTTCATAAGAAAAACACCCATCAGGCACTCGATGATATTCGTGAATCTATCGATGAGTTACGTTATTATCGGGAGCATTTTTTTCGCCTCGATTAAGGTTGGAAGCTATGCACAAAACCATGACATACCATTTTCGTCTGTGGGTTGGTATCATATTGGTGACAGGTGGCTTGCAGTCTGTGCAGGTATTTGCCCAGACAGCATCCCCTACGCCGACCCCGGCGGTGACCACAGCTGCTCGAGCCAAAAAGATGGCAGGTGGCGGGCTGGAGATCATTGGGGCAGTTTTAAAAGGTGACTTAAAAGTATTGAGAGAATTATTGGGTAGTGGTCGTGACCCGGATGAAGCCAATTCCAAGGGTCGCACAGCATTGCATGTGGCGGCATTTTTTGGCGATTTGCGTACAGCCAGACTGTTGCTGGCTGCTGGCGCGAATGTCAATGTTGTGGATGCTCGGCAGATCACTCCCCTGATCCTGGCGTCGACCGACGGCCGTCTCGAAATGGTTAAATTATTGCTGGCGCAAGGTGCTGATCCAGCTTTGCAGGACAAGATTGGTCGAACCGCGCAGGCAGCGGCGACCCGCGGGGGGTTTACGGCTATTGTGGAGGTGTTAAAGACTGCAGCCTCGGTCGGTAAGCAGAAAAAACAGGTTGAGTGAGCAGGCTCATGGCCTACCATTTAATTGATTACTGAGGAAATTTGATGAAGCTCGTAACGGCAATATTGAAGCCCTTTAAACTTGATGATGTCAGGGATGCCCTGTCCGAAGTAGGTATCCGGGGTATGACTGTGACCGAAGTCAAAGGCTTTGGACGACAGAAAGGGCATACCGAGTTATATCGAGGTGCCGAGTATGTGGTCGATTTTGTGCCCAAAATTAAAATCGAAATTGGTGTTCGGGAGGATTTGCTGGATCAGGTATTGGAGGCGATTACCAGTGCAGCACATACCGGAAAGATTGGTGATGGCAAAATCTTTGTCCAGAATATCGACCAGGTTTTGCGTATTCGTACCGGTGAGATCGATGAGGATGCACTTTGATCTTATCGATACAATTGCGGACTAAGTTCCAAAGCTTACGCTCCCTGTCAGCGCTTGTGTTCTTCACGGCCATTGCTTGGTCGCCGGCTTCCCTGGCAGCGCCCCCTGATAGTGGTGATACGGCCTGGGTTCTGACCTCAACTGCCCTGGTCCTGTTTATGGCCATTCCTGCATTGGCCTTGTTTTATGGTGGTTTGGTGCGGGTTAAAAATGTCCTGTCGTTGTTGATGCACTGCTTCGTGATTGTCTGTGCGGCTTCGATACTTTGGTTTATTGCCGGCTACTCTCTGGTCTTTACTGACGGTGGCTCCCAACAAGCCTGGATCGGAGGTTTCAGCCGGATTTTCCTGCGGGGTCTCACCGCCCAAAGCCAAAGTGGCAAGTTGCCTGAAGCTGTTTTTATCATGTTTCAGCTGACCTTTGCCGCCATTACGCCGGCCTTGATTGTTGGGGCATTTGCAGAGCGCATGCGCTTTTCCGCCATGTTGTTGTTCAGCATGGGTTGGTTGCTGCTCGCCTATGTTCCGGTAGCCCACTGGGTGTGGGGTAATGGTTGGCTGATGCAGTTGGGGGTATTGGATTTTGCCGGTGGTATAGTGGTCCACGTTAATGCTGGCGTTGCTTCCCTGGTTGCAGCACTGGTGATTGGGCGCCGTCAGGGGTTTCCACAAAAACCGATGCCACCCCATAGTTTGGTGCTGGCGTATACGGGTGCTGCGATGTTGTGGGTCGGCTGGTTTGGCTTTAACGCGGGCAGTGCCCTGGCTGCCAATGGCAGCGCCGCCATGGCCATGCTGACTACTCATCTGGCGGCGGCCAGTGGAGCATTGGTGTGGATGGCTATTGAATGGGTCAAGTTTGGCAAACCCAGTGTGCTGGGTATCGCTACCGGGATGGTGGCTGGCCTGGGTACCATAACCGCAGCGGCCGGATATGTTGGCCCGGCTGCCGCTGTAGGGATTGGTAGTGTAGCAGGGGCTAGCTGTTTCTGGGCCACACAATACATTAAAAACATTCTTCATGTAGATGATTCCTTGGATGTATTTTCGGTTCATGGGGTAGGCGGGACAGTAGGTTCCCTGCTAACCGGCATCCTGGTGGCCAGTCAATTTGGAGGTGTTGGATTGGCAGAGGGAGCAACAATTGGGAGTCAACTGATGGTGCAGGCATTGGCCATCGTGGTAACGGCATTATGGAGTGGCTTGGTGACTTTGGGGTTGCTAAAACTTGTGGATCGTCTGGTGGGTTTGCGTGTCAATGCCGAAGAGGAAACTGAAGGTCTGGATATCGTATTCCATGAGGAGCGAGGCTATAACTTATAGTCGCGATACAAAACGATCAGAAAACAGGTCTGGGAGCTGTAATCTGTGGGTTTGTCTTGTTTTTGTTCTGGGACTGGGGCTGTATTTTGTGTTCCTGAACTGGACGGTGTCGACTGCCTATGCTGATACAGATGCAGCTTTTCAGACCGGTATCAAAGCCTATCTGAAGGGTGATTATGCCACCGCTTTACGATATTGGCGGCCTCTGGCGAAAAAAGGTGATGCCCCGGCCCAGTTTAATCTTGGGGTGCTCTATGCTCAGGGTCTTGGGGTCAAGAAAGACCCGGCAATGGCGGCCGTGTGGGATCGGCGCGCAGCTAAAAAAGGGTATACCCCGGCCCAGTTTAATCTTGGTGAGGCCTATTTCAGTGGTGTAGGTGTAGCAGCAGATATGAACAAGGCTGTTTACTGGTGGACTACTGCGGCAAAGCGTCATCATGTCAAAGCGCAGTACAATCTTGGTTATCTCTATTTATTGGGAAAAGGGCTGGTAAAAGATCGCAAACAAGCAATCTTCTGGTTTCAGCAAGCCGCCGCACAGTCTGATCCCTATGCCATCAAAATGCTCAATTCATTGGGAATAAAACCTGTTGATACCACCTCATTAACAAACAAAGTTACTATCAATAAAGTGGGGCAAACCTCTGAATACATCAGTGCAAAAATGGCTACCAGGTCCAATGTCGAAACGGGAGTTGGTGCGCTCCCCAAGAAAATCGGCAAAACACGATCAAAAAGTAGGCCGCGTACTACTCCAGCACGTATTACTTCAGTCAGAAACAGTACCAAACAGTTAGCACATTCTACATCCGGCAATCAACCTGCGCACACCAAGGCTGAAGTAAAGAAATCGACTCCAGCAGTGACTGTGGGAGGGGCGAAGAATGCAGCATGGTTACAGCAGCTTGAGGCCGATCACTACACTGTGCAATTACTGGCCGACCATTTCCAGCGTAAGATATTCTCTTTTTATCGGCGCTACCGCTGGGATCGACCCGTTGCCGTATTCGAGACAGTAAAAGCAGGTAAAAATTGGTATAAACTGGTCTATGGTGACTTCAAAAGTCGCGCACTGGCAAAGCAGGTAGTCGCGTTAATGCCCACAACTTTGCAGGATAATCACCCCTGGATCCGGTCGTTGGCTTCAATACAAAGCGAGATTGCAAGTTTTCAAAAATCTGCTACAAACCATGCAACAATTACCACAGCAACGCCAACCCCAAATACAATAACAGCAACGCTGTCTCCTCAGCACAGCAAAACGCAGTTACCCGTAGTCACTGGTGTTGCTACTAGCCCCGCTTTGCGACCCCAAAAAAATACTGCAGCGCTGAAAAAAAATGGTACGGATGAGAGAAAAAACACTTCAAGTCATGGATCAAAAAAAGTACCAAGATCCCTAAAGCAGTCGAAAAAAAAGGTGCCTCAGGTGGTTCACCAACGCAATTCTGTTGCTGACAAGCTGCCCCCATTGCAACGTGCAAGATGGTATTTTGACCAAAAAGACTACCGGAAGGCGTACCAAACATGGCTGCCACTGGCACAGGCGGATATTGCCGAAGCCCAGTACAACATCGGATTTCTATTCGAAGCTGGTTGGGGGGTGAAGGCAAATAGTGGCATCGCTGCAACCTGGTATCAGCGTGCGGCACAACGTGGGTATGCCAAGGCCCAGTTTAATCTGGCGCTATTGTACCTGCAGGGTAATGGGGTTGAAATCGACCCCAATCTGGCTGATTATTGGCTACAAAGTGCAGCGGACGGTGGTGATAGACGTGCCGAATTATACCTTAAGGATGCCAGGGTAAAATCAGTAAGCCAGCCTGGCGTTCATCGCGAAACACAGCCCCGCAGGATGCAATGATATAAGCTTTACTGTGGAAGATGGCGGTTTATTTAAGACTGCGCTTTATTTTGGAACCATAGAGCCGATT
>DRJH01000092.1 GCA_011052285.1 Gammaproteobacteria bacterium | reverse complement strand
GACCCATGAACCTTCATAAGCTCAACGCAAGATATGGCGGTGATTGTATCCCGGCGTTTCCCCCCCATGGTTACCGGGTTCAATCGATACAACCGTTCCCGGGCCTTTGACCAATCCTGCCGCCTCATGATCCCACCGTGATACCCAGTGATATAGGGTATATTTGACTTTGAGCAGGCATACTCAATGAGCATGTCATAATTCGGCGTCACGACAGGCAAACGGGGCCAAGTGGGGGAAAGACCCCGCATCAGTTGTTGCAGCAACGACTCTCCCGCCCATGTCCTCTTACCGGCTAGAACATCATCTCTCAATGCCTTATCTTTTTGGGCAACAAACTCTGCAGTGTGTCTGGCAATCTCATTTTGGAGTGATTCTGTCAGGTTTATTCCCGTGAGTGCTGTCTCAAGGTCGTCTCCTTGTTTCAACCTTGTAGCTATAGAGTTCCAACCGGCTGTATTTTCGGGGACAGCGGTTAAGAGATTGCTCGCTAATGCAGGCATCCCCAGTTCAGTATCCATCGCAACCGAGGCCCCGGTGCCGACAAGAAGAAGCCAACGGCGCGGCTCTCGCATGACAGCGAGCAACGATTCTTTAATGTTTTTTAATTTATCATCGCTTTTCATATGAAATCTCGATAAATGGTACTAAAAGCCACATACATTAACGTCACTATCAAACCTTAAACACTTTCATTACTTCATCTCCAAGATGATTAATGACCTTAACTGCTATGCGCCCTGACTTTGGTTTAGCGAATGGGCGAGAGGTATCGCTGTTGAGGGTGGCCCAGGCATCTTCGTTGATTTCGGCTTTGAGTGTGGTTTTGAGTGCTTTGTAGGGATCATTTGCGCCAAGGAAGTAGGCGTGGCGGACGAAGAAGCTTTCTTCGTTGTAGTCGGTGTCGATGAACCAGCAGGCGATTCCGTCTGCGCCATCGCTGTGGACTTCACCGGTGTTGGGGTGGAAGACATCCACGCCATTGATCTTAACCTGAACCTGGTCGTCGTCTGCATCGATGATGTCAATGTCGGGCTCGCCGAAGATGACGAACAGGTTGCCCTTGCCGGTGTTCTTCAGGTCATCTGCCATGTGCAGGTCGGCGTTCATTCTTGCCTTGAGTACGGGGATACGACCGAGTTTATTGAACTCCGATGAGTGAGCATCGTAGTTGAAGGCGCAGGTGATGAGTACGTCGAAGTCGGCATCGCCCGCCTCTCGGGCGGCGGCCACCAAATCGGGCCGGGATACCGTGCCGAATTCGGGACCAATAAATACACCAGCACGTTTCTCTGCACCTGACTCTTCCCCGCCTTCAAAATAGTGCCCATCAGCACAAATAAGATCACCAGGCCAAGGAGTGAGTGAAGTGAAATCAATCTTGTCTTCTTTGTGTGCTTGTTGAACTCCGGCAGTCTTCAGGTTTTCCAGGATCATCTGGACGAAATCCTGCTCCTCACCATAACCATCCTGAATATTTGCAACACCGTCAATCAGTTCGTCGTTCTCATCGACCCCCAGAACGCGATGCGGTGAGAGACTCTCCACTGTGAAAGGCCCGGCAACGCGAACCGTCTTTTTGTCTGCATAGGGTTTGTCGTATAGATATTCAAAGTCGGCCTTGGCTGCGATCGAGGTGTCGATTTCATTCTGCCGTGCAATTCGTTGCTCCCACCACTCGACATGTATCTTCTTCGCGGCATCGTTCCAATCTTCTTCAGCATCTCGGGGGATTTCCCATTCCTCCCATGTCCCATCCAGCGCTTTATTAAGTTGCTCGCGCAACGGCTCAAGCTTTTCCTGGTATTGATCCCAGATCACGTCAATCTCGGTGTTGTTGGCGATGTCTCTGAGCATGATGTGCGGTACGCGCTCGTAAACGAAGCCCTGGCGGATGTTACCGTGCGTGGAAGCCTCGGAAGGAACCGAGCGAGTGATATCCGATTCTTTCTGCTGTCCATCCCGACTGTCGGCTAGAAGATAGTATGGATAACGCGCGCCCATGATGCGCGCGCGGGCTAATGCTAGGGCGACACGAGACGTATCAATCGTAATCCAGCGGCGACCCCATTGCTCTGCAACATAGGCGGTTGTACCAGAGCCACAGGTAGGATCGAGAACGAGGTCGCCAGGGTCGGTGGCCATGAGGAGGCAGCGCTTAACGACTAGCGGGAGTGTTTCAACAACGTAATTTTTGTCGAGTGATGACCCAGAAATTACTGTGTCCGTCCAGATGTGATGGAAACTGGCAGCAATGAAATCGTGAAGTCTTCTTACATAACTCAGGCTGTTTTTTGAAGCATTTATACGACCTGCTTTCTGCAGTCTGTCCATGCCTTGTTTATTCGTTTTCCACCGAACCTTTTGGCTCGGCAAGATTTCACGCCCTTCGATCTTCACAGGGAACCAAGATGCCGCTCCTTCGCCCTTATCTCGCCCAATACTTTGTGAGGTAATATTGTCAAACCTAATAATGTCGGCGATAGCTCGCTCTTCCTTAGACAAACTTGCAAGGAGCTTGATGGTGCCATCCTGATAGCGCACTTTGTTGTATGCCTCAAATGATCCAAATCCGAGTTCTTTGGCATAGAAAGGCTCGCGAAACTTCAATGCTTCCTTCTTTTTTCCATACCACAGCAGGTAATCACAAACGTTCCCCAAGTAGTCAGAGGTGCTGCTGCTTGTCTTGAGAAACGTGATTTGGTTAACACAGTTATCTGCTCCAAAAATCTCATCCATCACCGCCCGCACCCGGTGGACGTTCTCATCCCCGATCTGCACAAAGATCGATCCGGAGTCGGTCAACAAATCCCGCGCCACAGTCAATCGGTCACGCAGATACGTGAGATACGAATGAATGCCATCGCGCCAAGTATCACGAAATGCCTTTACCTGTTCCGGTTCACGGGTGATGTGGGCAGTATTCCCATCCTTCACATCACGACTAGTCGTTGACCACTGGAAGTTGGAGTTAAATTTGATGCCATAGGGCGGATCGAGATAGATACACTGAACCTTGCCGCGCAACCCTTCCCGTTCGGCCAGTGAGGCCATCACCTGCAGGCTGTCACCCAGGATCATGCGATTAGTCCAGTTGGCATCGTGCTGGTAGAACTCGGTCTTGGCGCCTTCATCTGGTACACCATTGAAGTCGGTAAACAGATCTATCTGGGGTTCTGCCGCCACCTCATCGACCTCGGTGCGGCGTAGCAGGTCATCAATCAAGACCTTGGGATGAACCTTCTCCTGGATATAAAGTGGTGGTGCATGGACCACCAGATCAGACCAGTCCTGTTCATCCTTGCCTCGCCAGACAAACTGCGGATCAAGATCGCGGTTACGACGCTCGTAAGCCACACGTATCGGGCTTTGTTCATCCTTTTGCATCACCGAGTGGTATTCGGCGGTAGGGATATTTTTGCGCGATGCTTCCTTGTGCTTGAGGGTCTCGACTTTCTTTTTGGTTGGTTTCTTTGCCATATCGTTAAGTTTTCTCTTTAGGAATCCAGCCCGTCAGGGCTTTTCAGAGATTTCTTCTGTTCAGATGTGAGTCGGCGCTCGACCTTTTTGACGTCTTCGGCGACAGGCAGCTTTTCTGGTCTTATACCACGTTCGAGCAAAGTATTACGGACAGCCTCATTATTAGTGATGTGTTCGTGTGAGATCGCGGATTCACTGGACAACCTTCGTTCTTTTGAATTGAAAATGGTAATCTCTGCTGCAAAGTCCTTGGCTTTGAGGATGATGGTGGGCGCAAAATCAGCCAGTGGTCGATTGGCGGGTACCTTCCATTGAGACTTCATGGCCTGAGTGGACTTACCAAACAGCGCCTGATCACCTTTGCTACGGATGATGCCAAAATTCTTGTTACCGCCGGTTTGTTCGTAGATCACCTGTGAGAGTTCTTTTTCTGTTTGGGTCAGTTTCTTACGTGCAGAGACCCGCTCCGCCTCCAGCAAACGTTGTTCAATGAGCTCTGCACGACGGGTCTGAATAGCAAAATAGGTCTGTGCAAAAGCAATTTCAGACTTTCTGGGATCACCATTCTGGGCGATTAGATAACAGGCGTAGCGGGTGAGCATGATATCATCCACTTCGCGCTGACTGCCTGAGCCCAGATCGACCATTTTCCCGACGTTGGCAAAATGGTCTGCGATGGTGTACTCAGAAACTTCACAAGCCGTTTTTGCCTTAGAAACCACGTTCAGGAAATTGTCCCATTTAGCATATCCGAGAAGATATTGCAGATCACGGGCAAGCCAGAATTCGATACCACCTTCTGTTTCCTGGGCATGGGCCTCAAAGGTTTCGGTCAGGTTGTGGATAAGATCAGTCTTCATGCATTTTCCCCTGTTACGGCTTCGATCATCTTGTTGAACTCGGCTTCGACCTTTTCTTTGAAGTCGGTTTGCATTTCGTAAACATCGGTGAATTCGGCGAAGGCCCAGCGGCCTGACTTACCATAGTTGTTCACACCGGGGACCCAATAGACTTCCATGGTGGACTTCTTCTCTTTCGCGTCCTCGCGCCGGTAGCCTTTGATCTCGACGATCAGGTGCAACAGATCATCGTCGCCGTGGCCGTCGTCGATATTGACAATGAAGTCGGGGATGTATTTTCGTGTCTCGGAACCGTAACGATATGGTACTTCCAATCCGAGGTTGTGATTCTTGACGTAGGCTTTCACCTTCGGATGTGACTCAACCACTCTGCAAAATTCGCCTTCCCAGTCGCTATCGAGGATTGCCCAGTTAATATGGCAACGCTTGGCGTCAGTCTCCCAACGGTCGGTCTTCGAGGTATTGAAGTTGACATGGGCGGTAGACCCGATGGGGTTGTAAGGATCGAGCACGACTTTGATTGGGCGCTCGCCAATGAGCGAACGCGTGATTCCTGCTGTAATGCGTTCGCAGGCCATGTCAGCAAGTTCCTGGTACATCAGTTGCGCGGGATAGGTGCTGCCCTTACAGACCAGACAGTTATCGAGCCACTGTCTGGCGATACGTTTCAATTGCCCAAAGAGGTAAAGTTTGGGCTCTTCACCCGGATCGCGCCATTTTGTATAAATCAAACGCTGGGTAATGTGGAACAGTAGCGTTGAGCGCCGCATGTCTTCCAGGTGCTCCAGACTCAGATCCACGTCTTCGCCAATGATGCCTGCGTTCTTTGTGATCGATGGACCGACCAAGTCCGGGGTCAACTCCAGAACGGAGTCATCAGTAAACGCGGCAGTCAGGCGCTCTTCCGGCAGCTCAACCCGGTAGCCTGCTACACGCGGGAACCGAATTTCAAGTTCATCACGATCAGGACGAATGGCCTTGACCTGGATGGTCTCACGGGGTGGCTGCGGCGGCGCAACCACCGGTTTTGCCGTGAAGTCAAAGGGTATCCCCAGTATGTCGGCATATTCAACGTTGAATAACCCTTCTTCATTAAGATCATAGGACTGGCGGCGCAAGGCACGGCCAATCACCTGTTCACAGAGAAGCTGTGTACCAAAAGCTCTTACGCCCAGCACATGGGTGACGGTGTTGGCGTCCCAGCCTTCGGTAAGCATGGAAACTGAAACAACACAGCGAATGGAGCCACCCAGTCGGCCTTGCTTGCCGACGGTATTCATAACTTCCCGCAACAGGTCTTGTTCTGTGATGTTCTCGGCCTGACGGCGGTCGCCGGTACGCTCGATGATTTCGCGGCGAAAACGGTCGATCTCGTCGGCAGCCATCTCATGGAAGTTCTTATCCAGCGCATCGCCGGATTCGAGCTGCTCGCTGTCAATTAGCAGAGTACGTGGCCGGGCAATCTGGTTGCCGTGTTCGTCGTAGTTTTGGAATAGCGGCAGGCGCCCGTTCTCAAGGGTCTCTGATCCGTCATCGTTCTGCCGATAAAAGCCCGATATGAAGTCATACACCAGCTTAGAAGTGGATGTGTTATTGCAGACAACGATAAAACAAGGCGGCACTGGAACCCCGGCGTCTTCCCATAGTTGGTAGGTTTTCTGGTAGTGGCCATAGAGCGCCTCAAGAGCGGTTTGCAGTCTCACGGGCAAGCTGAGTGGATCGAGTGTTTTCGCCTTGCCCCGACCCTTTTTGGGCATGTCCTTTCGTATATGCTCCCAGAGATTGCGAAACATCGGCATTTCGTTGCCGGGAATATTTTCTGCTACGGGCACACGCGGCAGCTTAACAATGCCACATTCGATGGCATCCATAAGTGAAAAATCGCACATCGTCCAGGGGAACAAGGTGCCTTCCGCATAACCGGAACCGCTTAAGAAGAACGGCGTGGCGGACAGGTCAATAACACGGGTTACACCGAGTTTACGGTTAACTATTTCAATGCCGGATATCCAGAGCCGGGCAGCTTCGCTATTCTTCTCCGCCTCTTTTCTGTTATCTCCCTTTAGATCGCCTTCGGCTTCATGATCAGGTTTTTCACGGTAGCAATGATGGGCTTCGTCGTTGATCACCATGATGTTCTTCATGCCCATCAGGTCGGGCATGACACGCTGGAGCATCTGCCCTTCGGTTTCCAGGGTATTCAGTTCTTCGCCTCGCCCTCGGAGTAATGAACGGCCGCCTTTCGAGAGTTCCATGCGTTCACGTAATTTAAAGGCATGGTAGTTGGTAATGACAATCTTGGCC
The DNA here is from genome assembly GCA_011052285.1 of Gammaproteobacteria bacterium. Taxonomy (GTDB): domain Bacteria; phylum Pseudomonadota; class Gammaproteobacteria; order Arenicellales; family DRJH01; genus DRJH01. The sequence goes on along the minus strand of DRJH01000092.1, from coordinate 503 downwards.
CGCTCCAGATCGGCAATCATGTCGCCCGGTATCAGCTCACGGCTCAGATAGTAGCTGTCCGGATCGTTGGGCTGAAGAACACGCAGGCGATCCCGGATAGTCAAACCGGGGGCAGCGATCAGAAATCCGCGGGTGAATCTTTTGCTCTGGGGTTTGCGCGCCGCGTTAATGGTTTGCCAAGCAATTAGCATAGCCATAACGGTGGTCTTGCCAGCGCCTGTTGCCAGCTTCAGAGCCAGGCGCATAATTTCCGGGTTGGCGTCATTGTTCGCGTTAGCAATGTGCTCCAGGAAACCTTTGCCAAGCTTTCCTGCGTTCGGGGCAACTTCGGTCAGCCAGATAGCTGTTTCGATGGCTTCGACCTGACAGAAGAAGGGCCGGATACTGCCAAAGCTGTGGTGCCGCCAATGTTGGAGCAGACGGGCCGTTTCGGGTGTAACCTTCCAGTCATTCGGATTGGGTAAGCTTCGCCATTTATCGACTTGCAGGCGAACACCATTGAT